>CAZTQF010000383.1:0-3815 GCA_964615255.1 uncultured candidatus Brocadiaceae bacterium
AGCGAACGCAGCCGGGCTGCGTAGGACCTGGCGACCGCGCCCCCGTGCTGCTCGAAGGCCGCGGCGAGCGCGGTGAGGTTGGGCAGGCCCATCGGGATCGTGAATTGCCACTCGATCAGCTTGTCGCCGCGGCAGAGCTCGCCGACCGACGGGCCGTCTGCGCGCGCGCGGGCGGCGGCGAGGTCCCGCAGGTTCTGCAGCACGACCGCGGCCGGGTCGACCGGCGTCGGGTGTGCGCCGGGCTCGGCGAGCCCGTGGGCGAGCAGCGTGCGGTCGACGACCGCGCGGGTCTCGTCTGCGTCGACGCGGTCGAGGTCGACGTGCTCCAGGATCGTGTGCAGGCACTGGCCGGCGTCGGCGCCGCGCGCGAAGCCGAAGATGCCTTCGCCGACCACGGCGTCGGGGGCCGCGGGGTCGCGCACGTCATGCGCGTGGGCGCCTGGCTCGCTGCCGGCGACCAGGGACGAGAAGCTGTGGATGGCCAGCGGCTGACGGTGGGGCCGGGGGCGGTGCCTGCCCTCAGGCACGGGTTCGCGTGTCACGCTGTCGCCGCGCTCCTGCAGCGCGGCTTCGTCAGGGACCGAAGCGACCCCGATGGCGCCGGCGGCGCCTTCGACGAACCGGTCCAAGTCCGTGTACATCGACAGGGCCGCCGCGTGGAAGTCGTCACCCCACTGCGTCTGCCAGCCGTCCCGCTCTCCTGGCTCGGTCGGATCGAACAGCCAAGCGAGCGCGCTCCACTTGTAGTCGTTGCTAATGGGCGCCCAGTGCACGTAGCAGCGGCGCTTGGCCCGCGTCAACGCGACGTAGGCGAGCCGCACGTCCTCGGCGAGGCGGTCGGCCTCGGCGCGCTGCCACGCCGGGTCTTGCCGCGTGGTTCGCAGGTGCAGCGTGCGCGGCGCGGGCCGGTCCGTGCTCGGATCGGGCAGGGCGACGTCCTTGGTCTCGGCGCGCTTGCACGACCACAGGAACGGACAGAACACGACGTCGTACTCCAGGCCCTTGCTGCCGTGCATGGTGATCACCTGCACGGCGTCCTCGTCCGACTCGAGCCGCAGCTCGCGGCGCTCCGGCTCGACCGAGTCCTTGTGGGCCTGTTCGCGGCGGAGCCACTCGAGCAGCGCCTCGGGCGACAATCGGTGCTCGTGCTCGGCTGCGTGCAGCATCTCGCAGAGCTGGTGCAGGTTCGTCAGGTGTCGTTCGCCGCCGCCGCGCGCGAGCCAGCGCGACTCGACGTGGAGCTCCCGCAGCGCCTGCTCGGCCATCACCACGAAGCCCCGGTAGGTCCAGGTCTGCCGCCAACGGTCCAGGCGCGTCAGCTCGCGCTCGAGCCGCTCCTCGTCCAGCTCGACCAGCTCCTTTGCGTCGACGCCCCAGATGCGGGTCGTGAGCGCCGCGCGGGCGCGCATCAGGTCCGTGGGGCGGAGCACGGCCTCCAGCACGCGCACCAGCTCGTCGAGCTCGCGGGTCTCGAACACGTCGCCGGCCTTGCCCACGACGGACACCACGCCGACGTCCCGCAGGTGGCGCTGGATCAGCTCGGCCTCGACGTTGCTGCGGGTGAGCACGGCGATGTTCCGCGGCAGCAGTCGTTCGGCGTCGAGCTTCGCGTCGCATACCAGCAGCCGCTGGATCTCGGCCGCGACATCCGCAGCGATCCGCGCGCGGTACTCGGTCGCGCTGTGCGTCTTCGCCTTGCCCTTGGCGCCGGTGGCGATCGGAAAGGTGCGGAGCTGCAGCGGCGGGCCGCCGAGGGGCTCTTCGAGGAGCTTGTCCGACGCGCCGGCGGCTGCCTTCACCGGGTGCATCTCGACCTGCGGCTCGACGAAGGCGTCGCGCCGCGAGAAGACGTGGTTGACCGCCTGGACCAGCTGCTGCGCCGAGCGGTAGTTGGTGTCGAGCGTGCGCGTCATGCCGGCGTCGCCGGCCGCGGCGAGGTAGGTGCGCAGGTCGGCGCCGCGGAACGCGTAGATCGACTGCTTGGGGTCGCCGACCAGGAACAGCGGCCGGTCGGTGAAGGCCGCGGAGAGCACCTCGTACTGGCGCGAGTCGGTGTCCTGGAATTCGTCGATGAGCCCGACCGAGTAGCGCGCGCGCACGGCCGTGAGCAGCTGCTCGCGGCGATCGCTCGTGGTCACGGCTTCGTGGGACTGCTCGAGCATGTCGTCGAACGTCATCACGGCCTGCTCTTGCTTGATCCGCTTGAGCCGCTGCTCCATGCGTTGGAGCAGCTCGACGCGCAGGTGGTCGGTGGTCGCCTCGAACGCATCCGCCACGGCGTCACAGGCGCCGAAGAACGGCGCGTCGGCGTCAGGTTTGCTGGCTTTCAGGAGGCGTTCGCGGAGGTTGCGGGCCGCGAACTCCAAGAAGCCGCCGAGCGCTAGCTCGGGATGCTCCGGGAAGCGGGCGAGCGCGCGCACCAACGCATGCTCGGTGGCGTCACCTTGTCCCTTGGTCTTGTTCCACTCCCAGCCTGCGATGCGGCCCATGAGCTCTGGGTCCCAGAGGTGGGCGGCGTCCTGAAGCGCTATCTGCAGCTCGTGCAGGTGCGCGTCGACCTGGGGTCGCGCTGGCGACAGCCGGGTGTCCGGGTGGCGGCGCCACTGGCGGTAGAGCTTGACCAGGTGGTCCGGCGTGACCTTTGCGCGCTGCAGCACCGCGCCGAACAGCGGCGCGCTGTAGCCGCGCACCGCGCGCAGCGCGTCCGCTGCGGCCGTCTGCAGCAGCGGCGCCTCGTCGACGGTGAACTCGAGCTCGAACGGCTGATCGCTCTCGAACGCCGACTCCTCGAGGAGGCGCTTGCAGAAGCCGTGGATGGTCATCACCGAGGCCTGGTCGAACTCGTCGAGCGCCCGCCGCAGCTTCTGGGCGCCCGCGTGCCCGTGCCGCGCGAGGCCGGCGAAGAACTCGTCACCGTCGGCCGCTTCGGCGTCCCCGAGGCACACCTTGAGCGCCTTGACGATGCCGGCTCGCAGGCGGTTCTTCAGCTCGTCGGCCGCGGCGACGGTGAACGTGACGACCAGCGCCTCCTCGACGTGCTCGACGACGTCTTCGAGCAGCATCCGAACCAGCAGTCCGGTGATGGTGTAGGTCTTGCCGGTGCCGGCGCTGGCCTCGAGCAGCACGGTGCCTTGATCGAGCGGCGCGTCCACGAGCGAGAACGGGGTCACCGCAGCGCTCATCGCTCGACCTCCTCGAGGTGCTCGAGCAGGGGCGCCCAGACCTCTTCGGCGAGCCCCATCAGCTCGCCGTCGACGCCTTCGTCGATGGGGTCGCGGCCCCGCATGCAGAGCGCGACCGCGGGGTCGTCGAGGTCCGCGCCGTAGGAGTGCTTGTCGTCTTTGCCTTCGTACTCCTTACGCGCGGTCGCCAGCAGCGCGGCCGCAGGCTTGGCCTTGTGGCGCCCTGCGCCGACCTCGAACGAGCTGTTCTCGAAGAACGCCAGCGGGCGGGTCAGTCCTTCGAAGTAGAGCTCGATCAGGCGGGACAGGTGCGCTTCGGCGACTTCGGGATCGACGGGGCGGAACACGTGCGCGCCGTCTGCGGCGAGCAGGCGGGTCCGGTTGGGCCACGGCGGCCTCGCATCCTGGGCTTGGTCGCGCTGCAGGCTCAGCACGAGGTGCTGGAGCCAGCCTCGCAGGCGGTCCTTGGGCTTGAGCTTGCTCGCGCGCATCGCCGTGCGCGCGTCCTCGCCGAGGCCGTCGAGCTCGCCGGTCACCTGCGTCTCGCCGACCTGGACGTCCACGCGTCGGACCGCGCTCGCGGCAAACCGTCGCGCCTCCTCGAGCATCGGCGCAGCAGACGCGAGCGCCGCG
>CAZTQF010000384.1:0-3809 GCA_964615255.1 uncultured candidatus Brocadiaceae bacterium
GCGACGGTCGCAGCGGGTCATCAGGGTCTCGCCGACCACGCCGGGCAGGCGCAGGGAGAGGATGTGCGGCAGGCGCCGCGTCGGGTGGCCGAGCCGCTCGGCGTCGGGGAGCGCGTCGGAGACGATGTCGAACACGCGCTCGCAGAGGTCCCGCGTGTGCGCTTCGGTCTCCGCCTGGTGCGTCAGCGCTTCCTCGGCGGCGGTCGCGAGCCCGACCGCGCCCGCGACGTTCTCGGTGCCGCCGCGCAGCCCTTGCTCCTGGCCGCCTGCCTCCTGCAGCGGCGCGAGCTTCGCGTCGGCCGACAGCGCCAGCAGGCCGGCGCCGCGCGGCCCGTGGAACTTGTGGCCCGAGACCGCGACCGAGTCGACGTCGAAGGTGTCCAGGTCGAACGGCAGCTTGCCGTAGGTCTGCACGAGGTCGACGTGCACGTGGGCCTCGGGCGCGGCGCGGCGGGTCAGCTCGATCAGCTCCTCGAGCTTGCAGAGCGTGCCCAGCTCGTTGTGTCCGTACATCAACGCGACGACCCGCACGTCGCCGCCCAGCGCGTCGAACAAGGTCTCGGGCGCGATGTCGCCGTCCTCGGTGACGTCCAGCTCGGCGACGTGGTGGCGGTAGCGGGCCAGGAGGCCGCTGCACTTGAGCAGCGCGGGGTGGTCGGCCTTGCTCATCAGCACGCGGCCGGGCGCGCGGGTCGCGGCCGCGCCGACGACGCCCAGGTAGTCCGCTTCGCTGCCGCCCGACGTGAAGACCACGCGGTGCGCCGCGAGGGAGCCGCGGAGGAACTCGCGCGCGTCCTCCAGCGCGCGCTTCGCTGGCGGCCCGAACGCGTGCGGGCTGCTCGGGTTGCCGAACAGCTCCCGCTGCGCGGTCGCCATGCGCTCGACCGCGAGCGCGGACGTGCGGGTGGTCGCGGCGTTATCGAGGTAGATGCGTCGGGCGCCCGTCATCGCCGGATCATCGCGGATCCGCGCCCGCAAACCAGCCGCAGCGTCGCAACTCCTCCGGGCGCTCGGAGGGCTCCCGTCCGCTGCGGACCAGCATCTCCAAGCGGCTGTGGTCCATAGGGTTCCGTCTCATTTCTCGACGAATCCCGCGGCCGCTCCGGTTTGGGCCTCGGGCAGACGATAACCCCCGCATGTGGTACTGGATCGCTGCAGGATGGATCGCGGTCGCGCTGGTCGGCGCGGCCCTGCACCACCGCCTGCGCGCGCGCTCCTCCAGCCTCCCGCCCGAGGTCCTGCGCTTCCTGATGCGCCTGGAGCGAGAACTGACCCAGTCGCACCCGGACGTGCAGTTCCTGGGCATGCTCCCGGACCGGTTCGCGTGCCTTCTGTCGGTCGATGGACAAGAGACCCCGGTCGGGCTCCGCGGCGCGTTCGAGCGCGCCGAGGCGTTCCCGGAGGCGTTCGCGTCCACCGTGGCCGAGCTGGTGCAGGACGTGCGGGAGGTCGGCCTCGATCGAGCCGAAGAGCTCGAGTTCGGCGCCGCCGCGCAGCTGCTGATGCCGCAGGTTCGGAGCCGGCAGTGGCTCGAGGAGCAGGGGACGTTCGGGGACTCGGGCCTCGTGCACACGGCCCTCAACCAGGACCTCGTCGTGGTCTACGTCGTGGACGACGTGTCGACCCTGCTGTTCGTCTGCCGCGCGCACCTCAAGCGCTGGGGGAGGACCGTCGCGGACGTGCACCACCTCGCGCTCGCCAACCTCGCGGCGTCCGGCGCCGCGGGCCTGGAGGACGCGACGTCCGAGGCGGTGCTGCTGCAGTCGGGGGACGGGTTCGACGCCGCGCGCGTCTTGCTGCTGGAGCAGCAGGACGACCTGCTGGTCTCGGTGCCCGACCGCGACGTGCTGTGGGCGGGGCCCGCCGAGGGCCAGGACCTCGAACAGCTGATGCGGACCACGGAGCGACTCGCCGAGAGCGCGCCGCACCCGGTCTCGTCGAAGGTCTACCGGGTCAGCGGCGGCCGTCTGGAGCCCGTGCGAGAGAACGGCTGAGCGTCACGGCGCCGGCCTGCGCGGGCACCTCGAACACCTGCGCCGCGGCGGACGCCAGCGGGTCCTGGAGCTCATAGCGGCCGGCTCCCAGCTGCAGCGACGTGCGCGCGCCGCGCTGCAGCTTGAGACCGGCGGGAGCTGCCTCCATCGGCAGCCAGTCGCGGTCGTCGACGCGCTGCAGGCGCAGCGGGCCTGCTTGCTCGACGCCGTCCGGCAGATCGAAGCGGACCTCGTGCCGCGCGCCGGACAGGCGCACGACCGCGCCCGGCTGGGCGATGACGACGCGGCGGGTCAGGTAGCCGTGCCGCGCGAGGTCGCTGGCCGACGCCAAGGTCACAGCGATCTCCTCGCCTCGGCGGGCGCGGATGGAGAGCGCGAGGGCCGACGCGCCGCGCGGCTCGGCCGCGGCCAGCGGCTGCCAGCGGAAGTCGCCGCCGGTCGCGGCGCGGAAGGTCGCGACGCCCAAGCCGTCGCGCGCGGGCGCGAGGTCTGCGACCTCGACGGTGAACTCGGCGAGGGCGGGCTCGGCTGCGCGCGCGCCGCGCTGCAGCGCGCCCAGCTCGGGCACGGGCGGCAGCCGCGTGGGACGCGGGAGCGGGGTCCGGGTGGGCGCGCGGTAGCGCTCCACGGCGCCTGGCAATTCATCGCGGCCGAACGTCAGGACGAGCGCGTAGAGGGCGATCCCCGCCGCGATCGCGGCGAGCAGGCAGATCAGGACAGTCGCGAGCGTGCGGATGGGAGCGGCTCCGGGGAGGAACCCGGATCCTACTTCGGCGGGCCGCCGTTTTGTGGCTGGGTCACCTTGCCGACGAGCACGGTCACCTCCTCAGCACCCGTGACGACGACCGTCTGGCTGGTCTGCGCCCGGTCGCGGGGCTGCGCGACCAGCAGGTAGGTGCCGGCAGGGAGCGAGGAGATCTCGAAGGCGCCGTCGCTGATCCGGGCGTCGAACGAGCGGTTGTCGCGCTGCGCCTGCCGGAGGTCTTCGGGCGGCTCTACGAGGTCGGCGAACAGCGTCACCCGCCCCCGCACGGACTTTGCGTCCGCGCCGTCGTCGGTCGTCACGGTCCCGCGGACCGAGCCCGTGGTGATCGCGAAGCTGCGCTGGACCGTCGCGTCGGCGACGACCTGAACGGCCTCCTCGTAGAGCGGGCCGCCGCGCCGTCCCTCGCTGATGCGGAGCACGTAGCTGCCTGCCGTCACGTCCTTGATCTCGAACGTGCCGTCCTGCTTGACCGTCGCGGACTGGCTGCGCCCGAAGCGCGCCATGCGGCTCATCCAGTCGTTCGCGCCGCCGCCGCCCTGGCTCTGACCCTGGTCCTGCTGGCGCAGCTCGACGCGGAAGCCCTCGGCATACTCGCCGTTCCGCAGCACGGTGCCGACGACGGCCCCGACCTGCGGGCGGACGAGCTCCATGTCCCAACGGACCTCAGCGCCCGCGCGCACGCTGACGTCGGGCGTCAGCTCGCCGCTCATCATCATCGGCTGCATCATGCGCATGATCTCGCGGGTGCCGCCGCTCCACGTGCGGACGATGTAGTCACCCGGCGTAAGGCCCTCGAGGCGATACGTCCCGTCGGCCTCGACGCGCGACGTGCTCATGTTCCTGCCGCCGCCGCGCCCGCCCCGACCGCCGAAGCCGCCGCGCATCATCGCGCCCATGATGTTGCCGTCCTCGGGCACCAGCACGGCGCCGACCTGGACCTCGCCGGCGTCCTCGGGTCGGAACCCCGCGATCTCGCCGTAGATGACGCCGAGCGGATCGAGGCGCAGCTCGATGTCCGAGCGGTCGCCGTTCAGCTGGAACGCAGGCAG
>CAZTQF010000385.1:0-3804 GCA_964615255.1 uncultured candidatus Brocadiaceae bacterium
GACCAGCTCGACGTCGTCGACGTCGATGCCGCGGCCGGCGACGTCGGTCGCGATCAGAAACCGCGTCCGCCCGCGCGAGAACGCGCCCAGACACGCGTGGCGCGCTTCGGCGCTCTTGTCGCCGTGGATCGAGTCCGCCGGCAGCCCGGCGCGCTTGAGCATGTTGCCCAGCTTCTCGCAGCCCACCTTCTTGTTGCAGAACACCAGCACCTTGCCGTCCTCGCGGCGCAGCAAGCGCTCGAGGGCGTCCTGCTTGTCGCTGACGCTCACCGCCGCGAAGCGGTGCGTGATGGTCTTCGCCGACTCGCTGCGACGCCCGATCTGGACCCGCTCCGCGCCCGGCAGGAAGTCCTCGACGAGGGCCTCGACCTCCTTGGGGAGCGTCGCGGAGAACAGCAGGTTCTGCCGTTCGTCGGGCATGCGCAGGAACACGCGCCGGATCTGCGGCATGAAGCCCATGTCGAGCATTCGGTCCGCCTCGTCGAGCACGACCATCTCGACCTTCTCGAGCGAGATGTTGCGGCGCTCGAGGTGGTCGATGAGCCGCCCTGGGCACGCGACCAGCACGTCGAGGCCGCGCTTGAACGCGCTCTCCTGGATCGACAGGTCGATGCCGCCGAACGCCGTGCACACGTGCAGGCCGGCGTGCTGGGCGTAGATGCGGAGGTTCTCGGCCACCTGCACGCAGAGCTCGCGCGTCGGCACGATGATGAGGCCGCGCAGGCCGGGCTCGCCGCCGCAGAGGCGGTCGAGCATCGGCAGGCCGAACGCGGCGGTCTTGCCGCTGCCGGTCTGACCGAGCCCGATGAGCTCTTCGCCGGCGAGGACCTTGGGGATGGCGTGCTGCTGGATCTCGGTCGGCTGTTCGTAGCCGGCGTCGCGCACGCCCTTGAGGATGGGCTTCTTGAGCCCGAGGGATTCAAAACTCACGGAGATGAAAGTTGCTGGCAGCGGGCCCGGCTCGCGGACGCTCGGCTGCGTTCTGGATGTTTGCCTTCGCTGGTGCCCGCCTCTCCCGGTCCCTGGTCGACCCACTTGGTCGCCACCCGCCGAGAGCATCGTTCACCGAACGTGTCGTGCTCGACCACTGTCGATTCCGTGCACAACCGGCGATGGCATCGGCTGTTTGCTGCCTCGACTTGAGACCGGAATCCGTTCCGGCGGCAGCGATCGATGCCCGGAGAGGCTGGTGGGCCACCTCCGTCGCGGCAGAGGCTAGCTGTTCGTCGGCCGAGCCACAAGGTCCGACGCCGGACTAGACTCCCATTCGACGCGACAGGTCGGTCTGGAAGAACCCGTCGGGGTCCCACGCCTGCTTGAGGTCCCGGAACGCGCTGACCGCGGCGTCGCCGTGCACGCGCGGGAACGACGACTCCGTCAACACGGCGTCCTTGGCGTAGTAGAAGCGCCCGCCCGCGTCGAGCACGAGGTCCGCCATCTGTCGGCACAGGCGCCAGAGGCTGTCGCGCCGCGACGAGCGCTTGCTGACGCAGATATCCATCGCCATCGAATAGCCGTCGAGCGCGTGGGTCATCAGGAACGGGTCCGGCTTGTGCTTCTTCAGCACGCCGAGGTAGGGGACGTGGCCGCGCTGCTGGCAGAGCTCGATCAGCTTGCGGAGGACGCGCGGCGCCTCGGCCTTGGGCAAGAACGGCTGGAACTGGATCAGACCGCCTGGCTTGGTCATCCACTGCCAGCGCGGCACGTAGTCGAGCAGGAAGTGGAACGCGCCGTGCGACTGCAGGTAGGGCGAGCTGCGCTCCTCGCGGTAGCCAGCGTGGAACTTGAGCGCGTTGACGAGGCCCACCTGCCCGAACGCCACGGCGCACCACATCCCGGGCCAAAGCCAGCCTTTGGGCACCACGCCAAAAAGCGTCATCGGCACGTCCTGCAGCGACGCGTCGAAGAAGCGCAGGCCGTCGGGGTCTTCGCCGGGCTGCATCTGGTCGGCCCGGTGCATCAGGCCGCGGCCGAGCCCCGCGCCCTTGGCGTGGAGGTCGACCCAGCTGACGAGGTAGTCCGCCTTGTCGTGCAGGTCCTCCAGGATCTCGAAGTTGTGGTCCAGGTCGCGGGCGACGATGCCCCAGACCCGCATCCGGCCGGAGTGCACCCGCTTGGTCTCGATCTCCAGGCTGGTGAAGCAGCCGAGCATCCCGAAGCCGCCGATCGCGGCGTGGAACAGGTCGCTGTTCTGCTCGCGCGAGCAGCGCACGAGCTCTCCCTTGGGCGTCATCAGCTCGAACGACCGCACGCCTTCGCCGAACGAGCCGAGGCGGTAGTTGTTCTTGCCGTGGATGTTCATCGCGGCCGCGCCGCCCATCGTGACCTGCATCGTGCCGCTCACGACGCGGGGCCAGTAGCCGTAGCCGATGCTGGTGCGCCACAGGTCGCGCACGGTCACGCCCGGCTCACAGACCGCGACGCCCGACTGGGGGTCGAACGAGCGGATCCGGTTCATGCCGGTCAGGTCGAGGACGTGGCCGCCCCGATTGGTCGAGGCGTCGCCGTAGCTGCAGCCGGCGCCGCGCAGCGCGAGCGTACCGCCCTGGGCGCGCACGTCGGCGAACGCGTCGGCGATCTGTTCGACCCCGGTCGGCCGGAAGACCCGCCCCGGCCCCCCGACCGACATCCCGAACCCCGTGACGTGCTCGTCGCGCCAGGTCGGCCGGGGCGGCGCGTCGGGAGGTGGGGTCGCGGTGGTCATGACGGGGTCGGGGAACGCCGCAGGCTCCCAGGCTCTTTCAGATCGAGAGCCTGCGGAACAGGAACGACGGGATGCTGCGGATCACGAGCATGATCAGGCGCCACTTGGCCGGGACGTAGGCGATCGCCTTGCCCCCGTCGCGCGCCTTGAGGATCAGCTCTGCGGCTCTATCGGCCGCGATCGCGCCCTTGAGCTGCAGGCCCGACGTCATGGGGGTCTCGACGAACCCCGGGCGGACCGTGGTGACCTGCACGCCGCGACGCCAGAGGCGGTTGCGCAGGGCCTCGAGGTAGGTGTCCATCCCTGCCTTGCTGGCGTTGTAGACCGGCCGACCGACGCGGCCGCGGTCCTGCGCCACAGAGGTCACGCCGACGATGCAGCCGCGACCGCGCGACTGGAAGCGTCGCGCCGCTGCGTTGCACCACGCGACCGCGCCGAGGAAGTTGACCTCGATCTGGAGCCGGTCCTTGTCGAGGTCGAACTCGTCCGGCGCGACCTCGGGCATCAGCCCCGCGACGAAGTGCAGTTCGTCGACCTCCCCCCACTCGTCCTCGATGCGGGCGAAGAGGGCCTCGGCGTCGTCGGCGGCGGCGACGTCGTGCGGGTAGGGTCGCGCCAGCTCGCGGCCGAGCGCCTCGTTGACCAGCGACGCCTGCGCGTCGAGCTCACCCGCCCGGCGCGCGAGCATCGCGACCTTGCGACCGGACTGCGCGAGGCGGCGCGCGACCGCGAGGCCGATGCCGGAGGACGCGCCGACGACGACGCAGGTGCCGCTGCAACCGCTCATGCTGCGCCAGAAGAGACGGCGGCGCTCGCGCGATTGCAACCGCCGCGGCGATCCCGCGCGCGCGCTTGCCGACGAGAGCGCCAGCAACCATGATCACGCCATGCATCAGGCGGTCCTGCGCTTCGTCCTCGTGGCAGCCGTCGCGCTCGCAGCGGCGCCCCTCTCCGCGCAGGTGCGCGCCCCCCGGCCCGCCGGGTCGCAGCTGCCCAAGCGCCTGTTCGTCGACAGCGTCGTCGCCAGCGTCAATGACAGCGCGATCCTCCAGAGCAGGCTGTTCGCGACCACGTCCGGATCGATCGCGCCGAGCACGCCG
>CAZTQF010000386.1:0-3797 GCA_964615255.1 uncultured candidatus Brocadiaceae bacterium
GGGCTCGCGGCTGCTGGTCCAAGAGGGCGTGCACGACGAGTTCGTGCGCAAGCTCCAGCGGCGCATGGCGCGGATCCGGGTCGGCGACCCGCTCGACAAGAACACCGACATGGGGGCGATCCACAGCAAGGAGCAGCTGCAGCGGATCCGCGGGCTGGTGGCGAGCGGCGTCGAGGAAGGTGCTGCGCTGCACCAAGCCGCCTGCGAGCTGCCGCGCAAGGGCTACTGGTTCGCGCCGTCGATGTTCACCAACGTGTCGCAGACGCACCGGGTGGCGCGCGAGGAGATCTTCGGGCCGGTGCTGACCGTGTCGACCTTCCGCACGCCGGAGGAGGCGGTGCAGAAGGCGAACGACACCAGCTACGGCCTGTCCGCCGGGATCTGGACCGACAAGGGCGCGCGCATCCTGTGGCTCGCCGAGCGCATGCGCGCCGGCGTGGTGTGGAACAACACCTTCAACCGCTTCGACGCCGCGTCGCCGTTCGGCGGCTTCCAGGAGAGCGGCTTCGGCCGCGAGGGCGGTCGCCAGGGCATGCGCGCCTACGTCCGGCTGCGCTCGGGGCTGCTGCCCGGCTGATCGCGCGCCGCGGCCGGCGCGGCAGCGATCGGGTAGCATCCGGGGATGATCTCGCGCGCGCTCGTCTCTCTCGCGCTCCTCATGACCCCTGCGTGGGCGCAGCGCGCGGGCGCGGGGCCTGACGACCCGGAGCCTGCGCGCCGGCCGTTTCTGCGCCTCGTCGAGGACGCTGGCGGCGGCCGCCTGGAGGCGCTCGTGGCGACCTACACCCGCGGCGACGCGACGCTGACGCTCTACGGGTGCGTGCACGTCGCCGACCGCGCGTTCTACGAGGAGATGCAGCGGCGCTTCCGGACTCACGACGCCCTGCTCTACGAGCTGGTTGGTCCAGCGGACCTGCGCCCCTACCCGGACATGGAGGTCGGCGAGGACGAGCACTGGGTGTCGATGATCCAGGGCGGCATGGGCCGCGGGCTCAAGCTCGCCGACCAGTTCGGCGCCATGGACTACCGCCAGGACAACTTCGTGCACGCCGACATGACCGAGGACGAGTGGCGCGAGGCGCTGGCCGCCGCGGGCGAGAGCGAGCTCTCCGAGCTGCTGTCCGCGGGCCCCGACGACGTCGACCGGGAAGCAGAGGCCGGCCGCGAAGAGGTCGACCTGGTCGCTGCTTTTCGCAGAGGCGGCGGCGTGGCCGAGCTGCGCATCGTGATGGCGCGCATGATGCTCGGCGGCGACCCCGCGGTGGACCAGCCGACGGTCATCATCCACGGCCGCAACGAGAAGTGCCTGCGCGTGCTCGCGCAGCAGCTGCAAGCGGGGAAGCGCAGGCTGGGGATCTTCTACGGGGCCGCGCACATGGCGCACCTGGAGCGGCGCCTGACGGTAGACCTCGGCTGGCGGCGGGCGCGCGAGGAGTGGGTGTCCGCCTGGGACTGCAGCTACGCGCGCTGGCCGCTGCAGGAGCGCGGCCTCAAGCAGAAGCGCTACCGCGCGCGGCGGGACCTCAAGAAGCTCTGGGAGGCCGCGACCCGCCACGCGCGAGCCCACGGCGGAGAGGTCAGCTGGCGGGCGCTCCGCGCGTCCCGCGAAGACGGCCGGCTGCCCGGCAGGGACGACGGCGTGGACTCCTGGGGTCGCGCCTACGTGCTGCGCCGCGTCGGCGACGGATGGGAGGTCTGCTGCCTCGGCAGCGACGGCGTCCTCGGCACCGACGACGACCTCGTCTACCGAGGCGGGGAGCGGCCCAAAAGGTAGCGGCGCCCCGTTGCTCGTCGGCGGCTCATGCGGCACGGTTCGGGCATGAGCGTCGCGGTGAACAAGACCTACAAGCTGTTCGTGGGCGGGAAGTTCCCGCGCAGCGAGTCCGGCCGGGTCTACCAGCCCGAGGGCAACCCGCGCATGAACGTCGCGCGGGCGTCGCGCAAGGACCTGCGCGACGCGGTGGTCGCGGCGCGCAAGGGCGCGGCGGCCTGGAGCGGCTGCTCGGCCTACCTGCGGGGTCAGATCCTCTACCGGGTGGCGGAGATGGTGGAGTCCCGCCGCGACGCGATCGCGCAGGAGCTGCGCGCCGGCGGAGTCACGCCCGCGGCGGCCCACGACGAAGTGGACACGGCCGTCGACCTGCTCGTCTGGTACGCCGGGCTCGCCGACAAGCTCCAGAGCCTGCTCGGCAGCCAGAACGCCGTGCAGGGCCCGTTCTTCAACTTCTCGACCGTCGAGCCGACCGGCGTCGTCGGCGTCGTGACGCCCGACCGGCCGTCGCTGGTCGGCGCGCTGGCGCTGGCGCTGCCGGCGCTGGTGGGCGGCAACGCGGTGGTCGCGCTGGTGAGCGAGGCGTGCCCGTTCGTGGGGCTCGCGCTCGGCGAGGTCTGCGCGTCGAGCGACGTGCCCGCAGGCGCGGTCAACCTGCTCAGCGGCCACCGTTCGGAGCTGGTCGGCGCGTTCGCGTCGCACCGGGACCTCGACGGCCTGCTGGTGGCGGGCGCGCCCGACGCGCAGCTCACGGCGGCCGCCGCGGACAACCTCAAGCGCGTGCGCTACTGCGACCTGCCCGCGGCCCGGTGGCGACGTGCCGACCAGCTCCGCAACCTCGCGTGGGTCGAGCCGTTCGTCGAGGCCAAGACGCTCTGGCACCCGGTGGCGCCCTGATGAAGTATTCGGCGGCGAGGCTGATCGCGAAGAAGCGCGACGGCGGCGCGCTCTCCGAGGAAGAGGTGCAGGACCTCGTCTCGGGCGTCGTCGACGGCTCGCTCTCCGACGCGCAGCTGGGGGCGTTCTTGATGGCGGTCTGCTGCAACGGCATGGGCGCCGAGGAGACCGCTTGGTTGACGATCGCGATGCGCGACTCCGGCCGCGTCCTGCGCCATGACCGGATCGCGGCCAGGAAAGTCGACAAGCACTCGACGGGCGGCGTCGGGGACAAGGTCAGCCTGCTGCTGGCGCCGCTCGTCGCCGCGGCCGGCGTGGCGGTCCCGATGGTGAGCGGTCGCGGCCTCGGTCACACGGGCGGCACGATCGACAAGCTGGAGTCGCTGCCCGGCTACCGGACGGACCTGTCGCTGGAGGAGTTCGGCGAGGTGCTGGAGCGCTGCGGCTACGCGATGATGGCTCCCAGCGGGCAGATCGCCCCGGCGGACCGGCGGATGTACGCGACGCGCGACGTCAGCGGCACCGTCGAGAGCATCCCGCTGATCACCAGCTCGATCCTCTCGAAGAAGCTCGCCGAGGGGATCGACGGCCTGGTGATGGACATCAAGGTCGGCCGGGCGTCCTTCATGCGCCAGGAGCACGACGCGCGCGCCCTGATGGAGTCGATCGTCCGCGTCGGCTGCGCGGCGGGCGTCGAGACGCGCGCGCTGTTGACCGACATGGACCACCCGCTCGGCCTCGCGCTCGGCAACGCGCTCGAGGTGGAGGAGGTGCTGCGTGCGCTCGAGGGCCGCGACCGCTGCCCGCCCGACCTGCTGGAAGTGACCATGGCCCTGGCGGCCGAGATGCTGCTCGTGGCCGGGGCCGCGCAGGACCGCGCGGGCGCGATCGCCGCCCTGGAGCAGCTGTGGGACGACGGCGTGGTGCGGCAGGTGTTCGCGCACAACCTCGAGCTCCAGGGCGGCGACGTGCGCGTGCTCGAGGCCCCCGACCTGCTCGGTCGGGCGCCGGTCGTCTTCACCGTCGAGGCCCCGTGCAGCGGCTACGTGGTCGACGTCGACCCGCTCGCGTTCGGCGAGGTGGTGGTCGACCTCGGCGGGGGACGGGCGTCGAAGCGTGCCGATCGCTT
>CAZTQF010000387.1:0-3791 GCA_964615255.1 uncultured candidatus Brocadiaceae bacterium
TAGGGCGCGACCGCGAGCACGTCGGTGTTCTTGTAGGCGTCCGCGTGCGAGAGGACCTGTTCGCTGACGTAGGGGCTGTAGGCTTGCGAGGCGAGCACGCGCACGAGCCGCTTGGCGCCGCCGAAGACCTCCTCCCAGATGTCGAACATCTCGACCGAGCGCGCGGCTCCGTAGCGCCAGCCGGCGACGCGACGCTGCGTCGCGAGCTGCGCCTTCGCCCCCTGGTCCTGGGTCCAGCGCGTCTGCTCGTAGATGCCGTTCCACAGCTCGTTCGAGTACTCGACGTAGACGCGCAGGCTGCGGTTGAGGCGCGCCTTGACGAGCTGGGCGAACTGCCGCACGTATTCGTCGTCGGCCTGGTGAGGCATGCAGAACCAGGGATCTGCCTGCAGTCGGTTCGCGAGCTCGACCATCACCTCGACCGGGACGCCCTTACGGGACCAGGTCGCGTCCTCGACCAGGGGGCGCTCGTCCCAGCCTTGGATCGCGGAGTTGTCCGTCAGCATCCAGTCCTTGAAGCGGATGGCGGAGAACCCCGCCCAGCGCTGCAAGAAGTCGGCGCGAAACGGCGAGGACTTCGAGCCGCCGGCCGCGCCGGGGATCAACAGCCGGACGTTGCGCACGGGGTCCTTGGGATCGGTCTCGCGGAGCCGCAGCAGCATGCTGCGATTCGCAGCGTCGACTCGGAAGGTCACCTGACCCGAGCCCTTGCGCTTTACCGTGTTGCCGTTCGAGAGGTCCAGGCTCCCCTTGCCGTCGAACCGGAGCGTGTATTCGCCGGTGGGGTAGTGGCCGCCCTGGACCGTGCAGACGGCGGACTCCGCGAAGGCGCCCTCGGCGAGCTCCCGGACCCAGCCGCGCTCGTCGACGGCGAGCGGCGGGCCTTTGCCCCACGCAGCCCCCCGAGTCTGGCTGACCCAAGGCCGCGCGAACCGGAACATGTCCTCGAACGGCAGCTCGGTGTTCCAGTCTGCTGGCCCTGCGAGGTTGATCCCGACGACCGGCCGCGCTGCTGAGGCTCGGCTGCGGCGCCGCGACTGCGCGTCTGCGGGCGCGACCAGCAAGACCGCGGCAGACAGCATGAGCAGGCTTCGCATGAGGAGAGAGCCTAGCGCAGTGCTGGTGTCGTGCCGCGGCATCGATCGGCGCGGCCCACGTTCGCGGGCGGAAACGCGAGCCCGCCGGGAGGCCGTATCCGCGCGACCGAGCGCCCGTCTCCGCTGGTTTTTGTGGTAGTGGCACAGCGCGCGTCGCGCCGCCACCAGCTTGCCGCGCAGGGCGTGCGGCGTGGAGGCATCCTCCAAGCTGCGGCGGCGCCGCTCCCCGCCGGAGGTCGTCGCGGCGGCGACGCGCGCGCGTGCGGGGGGCGGCCCGCGCGATGCCACCGGCTCGACCGGGGCACCGCATCGCGTTCGGCCCGGCGCAATTCCGCCGTCGCCTCTCGAGGTCGCCGCGAGGTGCGCGACGGCCGCCCGCTCGCTCGTCATCGGGCGCCTGGGCGCCGCTACGCGCCGGGCTTTGCCGAGGGCCTCGGGACCGCTTGACCCCTGCGCGCGTGGGTGGGAATCATCTACCCAGGTTATGCCTACGAAAAAGTAAGCATTACCGATCTCGCAATGGTCACCATATCCTCGCCGCCGTCGTCCTATCGGTCGACCGTAGTCGCTGTCCCGCCTGGGCCGGCGGTCCGACGCGAGAACGGCGGGGAGCCCGCAGACAGGCGGCCGGATACGGGCGGCCGCAGCGATCCTGCGGCGGGGCCAACGCCGCGTCGCTACCACGGCCTGGACGCCCTGCGCGCGCTGCTGATGTGCCTGGGCATCGTGCTGCACGTCGGCCTCTGCTACGGCGACGGGCCCTGGCTCTGGAAGGACGCGCGCTCGAGCGGCGTGGTCTGGGTGGTCACGACCTCGATCCACATCTTCCGGATGCCGCTGTTCTTCGCCCTGGCGGGCTTCTTCGCGGCGATGGTCTACGCGCGCAGCGGCGCTGGCAAGTTCGCCGTGCAGCGCTTCGAGCGCATCGCGGTCCCGCTCGGCGTCGGCTGGTTCGTGCTGTTTCCGCTGGTCGCGCTGTCGATCGTGTTTGCGTGGACGTACGGCGCCGTCGACGTCGAGGCTGCCGGCGGCGTCGGCGCGGCGATGGCGCTGGCGCTGCAGCACATGCCGTTCACGACCGACTGGTCGGACGCCGGACCGCTCCACCTCTGGTTCCTCTACGACCTGCTGCTGTTCTACGCGGCGGCGCTGATGCTCGCGCCGGTCTGTGGCGCGCTCGGCCCGCTCCGCCGTCTGGCCAGCAACGCGCTCGACGCGCTGGTGCTGGGCAGCTGGAGGTGGCTCGGCGCGGCGCTCGCGATCACCGCGGCGACCCTGGCGATGCTGCAGATGCGCGTGGCCGGCGTCGAGACCGAGGAGAGCTGGCGGCCCAACCTGCCGCTGCTGACGGTCTACGGGCTCTGGTTCCTGATCGGCTGGATCGGCTGGGGCCGCCGCGAGGTCGTCGAACACCTGCAGCGCGGCTGGTGGTGGCGATGCGCGCTGGCGGCCGTCGCGACCGTCGCCGCCGCCTACGCGATCCTCGCGTGGCACATGCGTCTGGAGCGCGGCGCGCCGCCCGGCCCGTGGCTGTTCTTCGCCGCCCAGCTGCTCTCGGTCGTGAGCAGCTGGTTCGGCTTGCTCGGGCTCGTCGGTCTGTGTGAGCGCTTCCTGCGCCGCGAGAGCCGCGTGGTCCGCTACTTCGTCGACTCGTCCTACTTCGTCTACCTCGCGCACCTCCCGCTCGCGCTCGCCGTGCCGGCGATGCTGCGGACCTGGGACGCGGGCGCCCTGCTGAAGTGCGCGGTCGCGGTCTGCGCCGTGCTCGGCGCGCTCCTGTTGGTCTACCAGCTGTTCGTGCGGCACACCGTCGTCGCCGTGCTGCTCAACGGCCGCCGGCCCCGCGCCGGCGCGGCCCTGCGAGGGGGTGCCTGACATGCCCTCGCGCTCCTCCACCCTCGCTGCCCACGGCGTCGCGGCTCTCGGCCGCGCGCTCTGCCAATCCCTCTCGGCATGATCTTCTCCGAGCCCCGCTTCCTGTTCTTCTTCGCCCTGGTCTTCGGGGTCCACTGGCTGCTGCGCGGCAACCTCGGTCGCAAGATCTGGCTGCTGGGCGCGAGCCTGTTCTTCTACGGCTCGTGGGACTGGCGCTTCTTGGCGCTGATCCTCGGCTGCGCGGTCGTCGACTACATCTGCGCCAAGCGCATCCAGCGGGCGCGAGAGGCAGGCCGCAACGGCAAGCCGTGGCTGATCTTCAGCCTCTGCTACGACCTCGGCACGCTCGCGTTCTTCAAGTACTTCAACTTCTTCGCGGACAGCGGCGTCGACTTCCTGCAGTGGCTGGGCATCCCCGCGAGCGAGGTGACCCTGCAGATCCTGCTGCCGGTCGGGATCAGCTTCTTCACCTTCCAGGCGATGAGCTACACGATCGACGTCTACCGGGGATCGCTCAAGCCGGCGCCGCACTTCCTCGACTTCGTCCTGTTCGTGACGTTCTTCCCGCAGCTGGTCGCGGGTCCGATCGTCCGCGCCGCCGACTTCCTGCCGCAGCTGCAGAAGAAGAACCGCTTCCGCGACGTCGACGTGCACCTCGCGCTCGGTCAGTTCCTGTCGGGCTTCGTCAAGAAGGCGATCATCGCGGACCTGATCGCCGGGCCCGTGGACGCTGTCTTCGCCGCGCCCGCTGAGTTCACGGCGCTCTCGATCGCGATCGCGGTCGTCTGTTACGCCGTCCAGATCTACTGTGACTTCAGC
>CAZTQF010000388.1:0-3787 GCA_964615255.1 uncultured candidatus Brocadiaceae bacterium
GTCTGAGCGCGGCTCATGCCGGGCACACCGAAGGTCTCGCGCATCGTCGCGGCGAGGTACATCAGCCGCTCCCACATGCACTCGACGCGATCGATCGAGCGGCCGCGAAGCCACGCGCGGACCCGCTCGACCACGGCGGCTTCGTCGTCGTAGGTCGATACCTGCAGGTAGCCGGAGAGCGCCGCGCGCGCCTCCTCCGGCAGCGCGCTGGCCGGCTGGTCGCCGACTCCGTAGACCGCCGCCCCCACCTGGGCGAGGCCGCGCACGAACAGGGGCATCTCTGCCGGGAAGCCAGGGCTCAGGAAGACGACGTTCATGGAGAGGAGCGGTGCAAGCGCGGCGTGGACGACCGTCGGCGTCAACCGAGCTCGACGCGGACGTTCGAGACGATGTCGTGGACGGCGCGGCGGACGAACTCCGAGTCTGGGTGCCGGACGATGAGGTAGCCGTCACCCTCGTAGGTGTCGGCCTTGGGCGCGCCGACCTGTGGCAGCTTGCCCTCCACGACGTGGGCGCCGAGCGCCTGCCGGACCTCGTCGAGGCCGTGCACCGCGCGGACGTGCAGCGGCCTGCCCGAGCTCCGGTCCGCGGCGCTCGCCTGGCCGCGCAGGTAGGCAGCCCCCGCGGCGAAGCGCCGCGCGGGGACCGCGACGTCCTCGAAGATCATCAGCTCCGCGAACAGGCGATACATGTCGACGTCGAGCACGTGGCCCATCAAGGAGACGAACTGTGCGCCGGGCGGCCGCGCCGCGACCTCCGAGATGGCGATCGAGCCGTCGTGCCGACGGAACCACTCCATGTGCGAGATCCCGGTCCACATCCCGAGCGCGTCGAGCGCCCGGGGACCCGTCCGGTGGATCTCGGCGAACTCCGGCTGGTCGAGGTCGCGCGGCAGCACCACGCACCACTGGATCCAGGGGTGGTCCATCACCTCGAGCGGCGTCGGGTAGTAGCAGGCGATGTTGTGGAGCACGTGGCGGCCGTGGAGCGTCAGCGAGTCGAACGAGAACTCCCTCCCGAGCACGAACTCTTCGAGCAACACCTCGCGACCCGGTTCGGGCTGCACCTGGGACAAGAACGACCGGAGCCCGCCTTCGTCCTCACATCGCGACGTCGCCTTGCTGCCCGCGCCCGCCGGCGGCTTGGCGACGACCGGATAGCCCGTCCCCGCGGCGAACTGCAGCGCCTCGTCGACGGACGCGCACAGCCGGTGCCGGGCGCACGGGATCCCGGCGGCGGCGAACACGTCCTTCATGCGCGCCTTGTCCCGGAAGTTCGAAGACGTGCGGCTGTCCATCCCGCGGATCCCCATGTGCTCGCGCACCTGGGCGAGCGGCTCCTGCAAGGGCTCGAGGATGCCCAGCAGCCGCTCGACCTTGCCGTGCTGGGCCTGCAGCCGCGCCACGCCCTCGGCGAGGTCGCGCGCCTGCATGCCGTCGGCGACCTGATCGAAGCCGACCAGCCTGGCGCGCAAGTCAGACGGCAGCCGGTCCGGGCTGTCCTGGGACACGACGCTCAGGCGGACCCCCTGCAGCTCGGCCGCAGCACGCACGAAACGCAGCGTGTTCTCCATGGCGAACGGGACCGCGAAGACGACGTGCATCATCGGACCCGCACGCTAGAACGCCCGCCGCTACGTGTCACGCTTCTCTCGGCGCGAGGAGCGCGTCGCGCGGCGATTCCGCTCGCGCCGTGCCCGCTGCAGTGACAACATGCCGCCCATGCGTCCTCTCCGCCTCGCCCTCGCGGCGTCCGAGCTGACCCCCTTCGCGAAGACCGGCGGCCTCGCCGACGTGCTGCTGGGCCTGGGCCGCTGGCTCGGACGGCCTCCCGAGCAGGGCGGCGGGCACGACGTCCGGATCTTCGTGCCGTTCTATCAGAAGATCGCGGCGAGCGGCGTCGAGGTGCTCGCGCTACCGGGCGCGCAGGACCTCGAGGTCCGGTTCCCCAACCGCACGCTGCGGTTCGGCATCCAAGAAGGCCGGCTCCCGCAGTCGGACGTCGCGGTCTACTTCGTGGACTGCCCCGAGCTGTACGGCCGCGACGGGATCTACACCGACGACGACGACGAGGCGCTGCGGTTCGCGATGCTGAGCCGCGCCGTGCTCGAGACGTGCCAGCAGCTGCAGTGGGCGCCCGACGTGATCCACTGCAACGACTGGCACACGGGTCTCCTGCCGATATACCTGCGCACGACCTACTCTTGGGACCAGCTGTTCGCGCCAACGCGCACCCTGATGACGATCCACAACATCGGCTACCAGGGCGACTACGGCGCGGACACCCTGGACGCGATCGGGCTCGGGGACCAGCGCGCGCATGTCCATCACGGTGACCTGCAGGCCGGGCGCGTCTCGTTCCTCAAGTGCGGCGTGCTGCACGCCGACCGGCTGTCCACGGTGTCGCGGACCTACGCGCGGGAGATCCAGACCGACGAGTTCGGCATGGGAATGCAGGAGCTGCTCCAGTCGCGCAGCGCCGACCTCGTAGGGATCGTCAACGGCGTCGACTACGGCGAGTGGAACCCCGCGGACGACCCCAAGATCCCGCACCACTTCGGGATCGACGACCTGTCCGGGAAGGCCAAGATGAAGGCCGCCCTGTGCGAGCGCTTTCAGCTGCCGCACGACGAGCGCGCGCCCGTCTTCGGGGTCGTCTCCCGGCTCACCGACCAGAAGGGCTTCGAGCTGTTCGCTGACGCGATCCCGGTCTACCTGCAGCGCGAGGACATGCGGCTGTGCGTGCTCGGCTCGGGCGAGTCCAAGCACGAGGAGTACTTCCAGTGGCTGCGCGACACCTGGCCGGACAAGGTCGGGATCTACCGCGGCTTCCAGGAGGAGCTCGCGCACTGGATCGAGGCGGGCAGCGACGTCTTCTTGATGCCGAGCCGCTTCGAGCCCTGCGGGCTCAATCAGATGTACTCGCTGCGCTACGGCACGCCGCCCGTCGTGCGCGAGACGGGCGGACTCGCCGACACCGTGCAGCCGTGGGACCCTGCGAGCCGGACGGGCACCGGGTTCCCGTTCCGCGAATACTCCAGCGCCGCGCTCGCGGGCACGATCGACTGGGTGCTGCGGAACTGGCGGGACCGCGACGGCTGGCTGCAGCTGATGCGCAACGGTATGAGCCAGGACTTCTCTTGGGACCGTCAAGGCCCCGAATACGTCGACCTCTACCGCTCCATGACCCCCGCGCGCGCCTAGCCCCCTTTCGATGCACGTCGTCTTCGTCGAGCCCTGCTTCCCCGCCAACCAGCGCGAGTTCCTGCGCGGCCTGCTCAGCACCGGCGCCCGCGTGTCGGCCGTCAGCGAACGACCCGCCGAGTCGCTCCCCGCCGAGCTGCGGCAGGGCCTGTTCCAGTATGAGCGGGTCCGCTCGGTCGTCGACGAGCGCGCCATGGCCGACGCCGTCAAGCGCATCGCAGGCCGCGTCCAGGTTGACCGCCTCGAAGCGACCGTCGAGGCGCACGTGCTGGCCGCAGCCCACGTCCGCGAGCAGCTCGGCATCCACGGGACCACGTCGAAGACCGCCTGGCTGTGCCGCGACAAGCCCGCGATGAAGGACGCCGTGCGCGCCGCCGGCGTCGCGTGCGCCGCGTCGGCACGCGTGACCACGGTCGCGGACGCCCAGCAGTTCTCGGAGGACCACGGCTTCCCGCTCATCCTGAAGCCGCTGGACGCGGCCGGCGCGTCCGACACCTTCCGCGTCGCCGATCCAGGCGAGCTGCAGCGCGCGCTCGACGCGCTGGGGGTCGCGGCTGGACGCGAGGTCGCGGTCGAGGAGTTCC
>CAZTQF010000389.1:0-3768 GCA_964615255.1 uncultured candidatus Brocadiaceae bacterium
ACGCGCCTGCCGCTGCGGGTGTGCTGCGCGCGGACGGCGACGACGTGGCCGTCTTGGTGTGTGGCCGCGTTTGCGCGGTGCTCCAACAACAGGGTCAGGTTGGGCTCGGCGCGCGCGAGGTCGAGCTTGCGCTTGTCCTCGTAGATGTCGGCGTTGCGGGCGTTGCCGTCGCCGCGCCCCTTCTTGCGGACGAGCTCGCGCACGACGTCGCCGACGCGGGGGTAGGGCTCGTGGTTGGTGTGGCCTTCGGGCCAGACGCGGACCTCGCTGCTGCCGTTGCCGCCGAGCACCGGCCGGTCCTGGATCAGCGCCACCTTGCAGCCGAGGCGTGCTGCCGTGATCGCGGCGGCCGACCCTGCGACGCCGCCGCCGATCACCACGAGGTCGAAGCGGCCGCCGTCCGCAGGCGCGCTGTTCCAGCCGAGCAGGGCGCTCCGCAGCTCTTCGAGTTGCGCGCCGTCGTCCGGGGGGCGAAACGACGGGTCGCGGCTGAACAGGATCGCGTCGCAGCGCCCTTCGAAGCCCGTCAGGTCGTGGAGGGCCAGCTTCGCGGACGCGCCGACGCTTGTCAGGCCGCCGTCCTGCCAGTGCCAGTCGGCGCCCTCGACCCCGAAGGTGGCCTTGAGGGCCGCGCCGTCGACGTGCAGCTCGAAGCGCCCGGGCGCGCCCGGCGCACCCCAGGGCGCGACCCAGTCGCGCGTGCGGACCCAGACGCGATACGTGCCCGGCGCGGCGAACGCCACCTCGGTCTCGGCGTCCGGCACGGGCTCGCCGAGGCCGTGCGCGAGCAGCATCGGCGAGCCCATGAAGTCCATGAACTGCTGGTCGACGACCCAGCCGCCGGTCTCCTGGAACGACTCCGCTTCGACGAGGACGAGGCCCCGCTGTGCTTGCTGTGCGGGGAGGAGCGCGGTGACCAGGGTGGCCGCGAGGGACGGTGCGAGGCGCATGCGTCCATGGTCGTCGCGGGCGCCTCGATCGGCAAGCGCGTCGCGTCACCGCGCGCGCGCCGCCAGCGCGCGGACGGGGCCTTCGATGGCGGCCATCCACGCCTGCATGCCGGCCGGCGTAAGGTGGACGCGATCGGGCCGCATGTTGCCGTTCGTGGCGCCTTGCTCGTCGAGGAACAGGCGCCGCAGGTCCAGATAGGTCACGCGCTCGTTCTCGCGGAGCGACTCGATCTGCGCGTGGACGTCGTCGAGCGTCCTGCGGACCCTGCTGCCGCGCTCGCCGGCCGGGAACGGGCCACACACCAGCACATGTGCCTGCGGCGCCGCCTCGCGCAGCGCGCCGACGACCTGGCGGATCCCGGCGGCGGTCTCCGCTGCCGTGTGCCCGGCGGCGTTGACGTTGTTGACGCCGATCTGCAGCACGATGACGTCCGGGGCGAGCGCAGGCAGCGCGCCGTTGGCGATCCGCCACAGCAGGTGCTCGGTGCGGTCGCCGCTGAGCCCGAGCGCGAGCGCGCCGAGGTCCCCGAACGCGCGGTCGAACGCCCGGGCGCCGCCGGCGACCGCAGCGCGCGCGCTCGCCCCGGTCAGCCCCTGGGTGATCGAGTCGCCGAGCAGGACGACGCGGGCCGAAGGGTGCGCGCGGGCGAGCGCCCGCATCCGCGCGACCTGTTCGCGCCACGTGTCTTCGCCCCAGCCTGCGCCGCGCCGGTACTCGACCGAGGCGGTCGTGTGAACGGTCGGCGACCGCCCGCGTCCCGTCGCGCGGAGCACCGCCCGCAGCAGCGGGTCGACCGGGTGCAGGCCGTGGGGGTGGTGCCCCTGGCCTGGCTTGCGCCATACGGTGACGGGGCCGCCGAGCGCCGCGTAGCGCTGCGCGAGCAGCTCCCCGTTCTCGCTCGGCGGCACGACGCGGTCGTCCTCGCCGAGCACCAGCAGCAGCGGCACGGCAAAGGCCGCGATCGGCTGCAGGCGGTCCACGGGCATCCGCGCGTATTCGCGCGCCGTCGCCTCGTCGAGGGCGTAGGCCTGCAGGCAGCGGCGCCAGTCTGGCTCGGAGCGCTTGCCCGATCGTCCGCCAGGCCAGGAGCGGAAGTCGGCGACCGGGTTGTCGCCGTAGATCGCGGCGACCCGCTCGGGATGCGCCGCAGCCCAGTTGACGATCGGGAGGCCGCCGCGGCTCATGCCTTCGAGCACGACCTGCTGCGAGAGCCCGCAGGCGGTCAACAGGGCGTAGCAGGCGTCCCAGCGCGCCAGCGCCTCGTCGTTGCCGTAGAGGTCGGTCACGTCGCAGTAGGCGAGGTGGAAGCCGCGCTCGAGCAGGGCGACGTCGAGGGCGGGTCGGTGCCCGAAGAATCGCGCGCGCAGGACCCAGGGCGCGCCGGCGGCGACCGTGTGCGGCGCCACGAGCCGACAGCGGACGCCGCGTCCCGGCAGCTCAAAGGCGGCTCCTCGAAAGCCCTCGAAGGCCGCGTCTGCCCATGCGCCCGGGTCCCCGGCGAGGCGCCGGCGCAGGGCGGCCAGGGGCGCCTCGCCCTCACGGGGTCGACAGCGCAAGCGCTCGTCCACCCTCTGCGCGATGCGCTCGGCGCCGAACGGGTTGGGGTGGACCCCGTCGACCGCGTCGCGCGGCCGCAGCACGCTCCCTAGCTCCAGATACTCGGCGCGCGGCGCGGCCGCGGCCCGCTGCAGCGCCGCGGCGACGCGCCGCAATCGCGGGCTCCGCGCGCGCAGGTCCGCGCGCCGCGCGTCGTCGAGCCCCGGCTGGTCGGGGAACATGGCCGGCGGCGTGGCCAGCACGACGCGGCACGCAGGGTTGGCGCGCCGCAGGCGCTCGACCAGCGCGCGGGCGTCCCTTTCCAGGTCACCCTGGTGGCTCCAGTTTGGACGTCGCTCGGTGTCGCACGAGTCGTTGGTGCCGAGCATGACCACGGCCACGTCCGGCCGCCACGCAAGCGCGTCACGAAACGCCCGCGTCGACAAAAGCGGCCGGTCGGCGCGCAGGAGCAGGGTGGCGCCGCCGACGCCGAAGTTGCGGACCTCGTCCTGCGGCCGCATCGCCGCGAGCTGGGCGGGGTAGCAGCTGTGCTCGCGGTCGGCGATGCGCGCGCCGAACGTGATCGAGTCGCCGAGGCAGGCGATGCGCAGTTGGGCAGGTGCAGCGGCGGCGAGCGCCAGGCTCAGGAGGAGTCGCGAGAGCGGCAGGGAGCGCATGCGCGGATCCTAGCGGTCCGTGTCCCACCCTCGCCGTCGGTTCGAGCGCCGCGTGAGCGTTCGCGCACGGAGTGCGATTGCGCTCGGGGCGTCCTGCCCGTCCCTCGCAGTCTCTTGTAAGCCTTTGATTAAAAGTGTTTTGCGGGTCGCTCGCGGCGGCGCACGCGAGCCTCCCGGCGAGGGCCGCTGGCGCCCGGTCGCCTCGCGCACCGGATGGCACTGCAGTTGCTTCGACCGTGTCCAGACCGGGCGGTCGAGACGGCGCGCAGCGCGCGGAGTTCGCTTGAATGGAAAGGTCGGCGAAGTAACGTGCTACGGCTTCTGGCTCGACTCGTCCCGGAGTAGACCCTGCCGCCCCTGTCCAGGGCGGCTTCGCATCGAAATGAAAGCCAACCCTTCGCATCGGTCGCGCGCGGCTTCTCCCGCCGCCCGCACCTTCTCTGCGCTCGCGATCGTCAGCCTGCTCGCCAGCTTCCACGGCTGCTCTGGCGGCACCAAGGGCGACCCCGACAACCGGGGCGCGTTCCTCGTGACCGGCATCTCGACCGGCTCGGGCAGCGTGTATCCCTACCGCATCCGCACGACGGACTCGTTCGGCAACCCG
>CAZTQF010000390.1:0-3767 GCA_964615255.1 uncultured candidatus Brocadiaceae bacterium
TCTCGCGTCGGGTCGGCGCCGGTCAGGCCTCCGCCCTCGACCGCCTCCAGCACGCGCTGCTCGACAAGGTCATCGGCGCCAAGGTGCGCGAAGGCCTCGGCGGCCGCCTCCGCCTGTGCGCGAGCGGCGGCGGCGCGCTGCCGCGCCACGTCGACGAGACGTTCCTCGGCATGGGGATCCCGCTGCGCAACGGCTACGGGCTGACCGAGACGAGCCCGGTGGCGGCGGTCCGACTCCCGCATCAGACCGAGCCGGGCCACATCGGCCCGCCGCTGCCGCAGACGCGCATCGAGGCGCGCCGCGACGACGGCAGCGCGTGCGCGACGGGCGAGACCGGAGTCCTGTGGATCCAGGGCCCCCAGGTCATGCGCGGCTACTACGAGAACCCGTCGCGGACGCGCCAGGTGCTGACCGAGGACGGGTGGTTCAACAGCGGCGACCTCGGCCACACCGACGCGCACGGCAACCTCTGGATCACCGGCCGCGCCAAGGACACGATCGTGCTCGCCGGCGGCGAGAACGTGGAGCCCGAGCCGATCGAGACGCTGGTCAAGACGTCGGCCCTGGTCGAGCAGATCGTCGTGGTCGGCCAGGACGAGAAGGCGCTCGGGGCGCTGATCGTGCCGTCGTTCGAGGCGCTGGAGCGCGCCGTGCCCCGCGACGCGTGGCAAGCGCGGGGCGACGTGCTCGCGGGTGACGAGGTCCGCGCGCTCTACCGCGCTGAGCTCGACCGGCTGGTCACGCGGGACAACGGCTGCCGACCGACCGACCGGATCGCGAAGCTGCAGGTGCTCGCCGACGCCCTCACCCCGGACAACGGCCTGCTGACGCAGACGCTCAAGGTGCGCCGCCACGTCGTGGCCGAGCGCTTCGCAGACGTGCTCACGGCGATGTTCGGGCGCGGCTGAGCGGCAGGTGCTGCGGCCTGCCGTCCGGCCGCGGCGACACGGTGTCGAGCAGGTCCCAGAGCCAGTCGCCCGCTCGCCGGCAGGCCGCTTCGCGCTCTGCGCCGCGCGCCAGGTGCGCGGCGATCGCGCTGGCGAGCGCGCAGCCCGTGCCGCGCACGGCGCCGCAGCTTCGCCGCGGGCGCGCGAACCGCACCGGCGCAGGGGCTCCCCAGAGCACATCGACCGCCTCGTCGCTCTCGCCGTGGCCGCCCTTGTGGAGCACGGCCCTGGCGCCGGCCCGCAGCAGGCCCGCGGGGTCGCCGTCGGCGAGCGCCTGCAGCTCCGGCGCATTCGGGACCATGAGCCCGGCGATCGGCGCGAGTTCTTCGACGTAGGCCCGCGCCAACGCGGCGCCGGGCTCCATGCCGCCTGCCGTGGCGGACAGCACGGGGTCGACCACCAGCGGCGCGCGCGCGGCCAGCGGACGGAGCACCTCAGCGACCGCGGCGACCAGGTCCGCGCATCCGATGTAGCCAACCTTGATCGCGTCCGGCGCCTCGTCGCCGACGACCGCGCGGACCTGGTCGCGCCACACGCTCGCAGGGAGCGGAGACGCCGACGAGAAACCGCGCGCGCTCTGCACGGTCGCGGTCAGCGCGATGGGCAGCGGCTCGACGCCGTGCAGCGCTGCCACGGTCGCGTCGAGCGTGACGCCGGCCCCGCCGCTCGGGTCGAGGCCTCCCAGCAGCAGCACGCGCTTCAACGCGACGCCCCCGCGACCGCCCCGAGCCGGCGCTTCTCTACGATCGAGGCAAGCTCGCAGGCGCGCCGCATCAATCGTCGTCTTCGCCGAGCACGACCGCGTTGCTGCCCGAGACCCCCATCGCCTTGAGCACGTTGCGCTCGAGGCGCCGTTCGAGCCGGCGCAGCGTCCGCGAGTCCGCGGACTCGAGCGTGATCGAGCCCCCGGCGACCGAGCCGTGGCCTCCCGACGAGCCTTCTTCGCCTTCCATCCCGGCCTTGATCAGCCGCCACGCGTCACCGCCGACCTCCGTCCGCACCGAGACGCAGTAGCTCTGGCCGACGAGGCCGCCGCAGAACACCGCGCGCACGCCCTCCATGCGGAGCAGCAGGTCCGCGACCTCGGCGACCATCTCAGCGCTGGTCGTGCGGCCGAGCGAGCACAGCGTCAGCCCGTCGTAGAGCCGCGCCTTGCCGAGCGCGTCCTTGAGCGTCCGGAAGTAGGCCGCAGGCAGGCGCGGGTTGGTGATCGCAGCCAGGGCCTGCCGGTCCATGTGGTGGGACAGGAAGTCGAACACCTCGACGTCCAGGTCGGAGACGTTCCGCGAGAGGTCCGCGGTGTCGGTCCGGACGCCGTAGGCGAGCGCGGTCGCGGCCTGCGCGCTCGGGGCGAGCCCCGCTTCCAAGAGGTAGCTGGCGACGATCGTGCTGGTCGCGCCGACCTCGGGCCGCACGTCCAAGAACGGCGTGGCCGCCGCGTCCCCTGGCGTCTCGCTGCAGACGTGGTGGTCCACGACGATGTCGACCGTGCTGCCCGCCGGCACGAACGTGTGCCCGAAGCCCGGCTGCGAATCGACGAGCGCGATGCAGTCGAAGTCGCTCAGCCGTACGGTGTCGAGGCGGTCCATCTCGATCTGCAGCTCGCGCACCATCGCCTGGTTCTCGGCGCGCAGGATCTTGCCCGTGATCGCCAGCCGGCTCTCACAGCCCGCGGCCAACCGCGCGAACTCCTGCAGACCGACCGCGCCGCCGAGCGAGTCCGGATCCGGGTTGTTGTGCGTCAGCACCAGCAGCCGCTGGCGGGTGCGCAGCAGCTCGCGGAGCGCCTCGGTGCGCGAGGAGCCGGGGCGAGCGTGCTTGGCCAGGGGAGAGTTCGTCATCAATACGTCGCCGTCGAGCGGCCGGCCGCTGCTACGGCATCGGCGCGACGGGATCGTGACCTGCGGTCAGAAACCGTACTTGTCGAGGCAGGAGCGCATGCCGGCCATCTCCCCCGGGGGCACCGAGGGGTCCAGCTCGAGCACGACCGGGAAGGCAGCCCCGGTGTGGGGTACATAGGTGGCGCAGAGCCCGTAGTCCACCCCACCGGCGCCGGGCGGCAGGTAGAGGCCCTCGGGCGAGGCGTCGCCCAACGTCATGCCGCAGAGGCGGTTGCCGAAGACCTCGAGCCACTCGCCTTGCGGCTCGCCGAGCACCTGCTCGCGCCGGGCGCAGATCGCGGCGTCGTGCCAGTAGCCCACGCCCCGGTGGCCGAGGTCCTCGCAGACGTCCTGCATCGCCCGGACGTCGAGCACGGACCGCAGGCTGCGCCCCTGCGTCAAGCTGAAGCTCATGTCCGGAAAGGACTTGAGGACATCAAACAGCCCCCGGCACGTGCGATCGACGGCGGCGTCGCGCCCGACCTTGCGCCGCGCACAGAGCGCCTGCGCGCGCTGCTCGGTCCAGCCGTAGGCGGGATCGCCCAGGTCCTCCGCCTCGATCTCGCCGACCACGGGGACGACGCCGACGTCGAGCACGACCTGCGGCACGCCCAACAGCCGCGCTGTCTGCACTGCGTCCCCGATGGCGCGCCGCGCGACCTGGCGCTCACCGTCGGAGTCGGAGGCGAAGCCGCTGAGCGACGCGCGCTCGAGGAGCGGACCGGCCGCCCGGACCGCCGCGAACCGGACCGGGAGGTCCGCTGCGGCGGCAGTGACCGCCGACCAGTCGACCGCGCGCGGCCCCGGGGAAACACCCAGGCCCGCAAACCCGTTCTCCAGGAGCGAAACCAGCAGGGCTCTGGGCTCGCTCGGGCCGTGAACCGTCGCCCAGGCGGACGCGAGGAAACGCTGCACTTGCATGACGAAGGGGGGGCTTCCG
>CAZTQF010000391.1:0-3724 GCA_964615255.1 uncultured candidatus Brocadiaceae bacterium
GCAGCGGCGGCAGGGAGGCAGGCGTGCCGGCGGTGACCGCGACGCCGGGCGTCTGGTAGTCGCCGCGGGCGAGGACGCGCGTCGTGCGTCGCTTGGCGGCGGGCAACGCGTCCATGACGGACACCGTCAGGCGCTTGGACTCGAGCGCGGCGATCTCTCGCTGCCGTGCGTCGAGCAGCCGCTCACGCTCGGCGAAGGCTGGCTGGTGTTCGCGACGGAAGTGCGCACGCAGCGCGCGCCGGTGCTCGTCGCGGCGCTGGATCGGTGACTGGAGCAGCGCCCGCACGACGTCGGCGGGGAGGTCGCCGATCGTCTCGTCGACCACGCGGAAGTACGCGCCGCCGATCCCGCCGGTGTTGACGATCTTGACCAGCAGGTCGTTGCGGCCGGGTCGCAGCTGCAGCACGACGCGCTCTTGGTCGGGCTTGGCGCCGCGGCGCACGTCGTTGGCGAGCACCAACTCGCCGTTGCACCAGACCTTGATCGCGTCGTCCGAGCCCAGCGACACGGTCATGCGTCGGGTGCTCGGGGCTGAGAGCTCGCGGGCGAAGTAGGTCACGTAGGCGCCGGCCGGGAGCCCGTAGACCGCGCCGTCGACGAAGCCGGGCGCGGGCCGCCAACCCGCGGCCTCGGCTGCTCCCTGCTCGGGCGCGAACGCCTCCTCAAACATCGCCCCGGCCGCGGCGCGGAAGGGCTCGCTCTGCCGCCAGGCGCTGAGCTCCGCGGCCGCGAACCCCGCGTTCGCGGCGCGAAGTCGGGCCGACTCGGCGGCGATCCACGCCTGCTCTCGCTGGTCGAGCTCGGGGTCCGGGCGGAACATCAGCTGGTGGATGGTCGCGACCTCGAGCTGCTTGTCGGCGAGCGCGCGCCGCTCGTCAGGATCTGCGAGGAAGCCCATCGACGGCGCCAGCCGGCCGCCGCTGCGGCCGCCGCCGGTCTCCGAGGTCTGGTCGAAGAACGCGTAGAAGCGGTAGTAGTCGCGCTGCGGGATCGGGTCGTACTTGTGGTCGTGACAGCGCGCGCACTCGAAGGTCATCCCGAGCCAGACCGTGCCGACCGTCTCGGCGCGGTCGAAGACGTTCTCGACGCGGGTCTCTTCGGGGATGCGGCCGCCTTCGCCGTTGTGCGCGTTGTTGCGCAGGAAGCCGGTCGCGAGGCGCTGCTCTTCGGTGGCGCCCGGGAGCAGGTCGCCGGCGAGCACCTGCTCGGTGAAGGCGTCGAACGGCAGGTTGTCGTTGAGCGCGCGGACCAGCCAGTCCCGCCAGGGCCAGGCGGTCCGCGTCGGATCGTTCTGGAACCCGTCGGTGTCGGCGTAGCGCGCCGCCTCGAGCCACGGCCACGCCATGCGCTCGCCGTAGTGAGACGACGCGAGCAGCTCGTCGACCATCGCGAGGTAGCTCGCATCGCTTGGGTCCGCTGCGAACGCGGCGACGCGCTCGGCCGTCGGCGGCAGGCCGGTCAGGTCGAGGTGCACGCGCCGCGCGAGCGCCGCGGGATCCGCCGCGGCGTTCGGCTGGGCGCCTGCTGCTTCCAGCCGCGCGAGCACGAACCGGTCGATCGGGTTGCGCGGCCAAGACGCGTCGCGCACCTCGGGCGGCGCGCTGCGCGCGACCGGCGTGAACGCCCAGTGCCGCGTCCACTCGGCCCCTTGCTCGATCCAGCGGCGGAGCGTCGCGACCTCGGCGTCGGAGAGCGTGAGGTTGGCGTGCCGCGGCGGCATCTGCTCGTCGTCCTTCGCGGTGATGCGCCGGATCAGCTCGCTGCCTTCCGGGTCGCCGGGGAGCACGACCCGGACTCCTCCCCGATCGCCGAACACGTCTTCGCGGCGGTCGAGCCGCAGGTCGGCCTCGCGCGCTCGGGCGTCGGGGCCGTGGCATGAGAAGCACCTGTCGGACAGCAGCGGCAGCACGTCCTGGTTGAACCGCACCTCCTGCGCGCTCGCGGGGCACGCGACCGCGAGCAGCGCGGCGGCAGCAGCGAGCGGTCGGAGCGTGCTGGACATGGCGAGCACGATATCGCGGCGCTCGCCCCCGGACACCACGGCCTTGCTGTCCTCCGCATCCGTGTCAGCGGGCCGTAACTCCGGCGTCCGGCTGTGACCGCGGCCTAAACTTTCTGCATGAAGACTTCTGCCTTGTCCTTGCCGCTGTTGGCCACGGCCGCGCTCGCCCAAGCGGACTTCACGCAGCTCGCCCCGACCAACGCGCCGAGCGCGCGCGCCGGCATGATCGGGGTCTCGGACGGCGCGCTGCTCTACAGCTTCGGCGGCAAGCCCGGGCCCGGCGTCGAGTTCAACGACATGTGGGTCTTCAGCGGGGTCGACTGGGTCGACATCACTCCCGCTGCCGGCGCGTTGCCGCCTGGCCGCGATTGGTACGCCGCGACCTTCGACCTCGCCCGCGGCGTCTACGTGCTGTTCGGCGGCCGCTCCTCTGCGTTGGGCTCGAACTTGGGCGACACCTGGGAGTTCAACGGTGCGACGTGGACCCAGCTGACTCCGGCGACCTCACCGAGCCCGAGGCGCTGGGCGCAGATGACCTACGACCCGGGCCTCGGCGCCTGCGTGCTGTTCGGAGGCGCAGACGGCTCGAACTACTACGGCGACACATGGAGCTGGGACGGCGTCAACTGGACGCAGCTCAGCCCGGCGTCGAGCCCGTCGCCGCGCGCGCGGGGCCGCATGTCTACCGATCTGGTGAGCGGCGAGACGGTCTACTTCGGCGGCCGCAACGCCACGACGGTCTTCGGGGACACGTGGATCTGGAGCGGCGGCAACTGGACGCAGGTCACGACGCCGAACGCGCCGTCCTCGGCTGGCGTCCCCGGCCGCTTCGCCTACGGCATGACCTACGACGCGCTGCGCGATCGCCACGTGTTGTTCGGCGGCACGCGAAACGGCCCCACCTTGTCGGACGTGTGGGAGTTCGACGGCGTCGACTGGACGCAGCGCGCGGCGAGCGGTCCTTCGAACCGGACCGGCCCGACCTTCGCCTACGTCTTGGGCCTGGGGAAGACCTTCCTGTACGGCGGCTTCGGCGGTCCTCAGCAGAGCGACACGTGGGAGTACCAGACCTCGGCGCTGCCGGCGGTCGCGACGACGGGCAGCGGCTGCACGGGACCGGGCGGTTCCCTGACGCTGACCTCGACCGCGGAGCCGTGGACCGACTCGGTCTGGACCGGTGAGTGCGCGAACGTCGGAGCGGGATCGCTCGCGTTCAGCGTGCTCGGCCTGCCGGCGCCGAGCTTCCCGCTGAGCCTCGCCGTGCCCGTCGCCGGCGCCGGCTGCACGCTCGAGAACTCGGCCGCGGTGCTGCTCGGTCCGGCCATCGGCACGGGCGCGCCGCTGCCGATCCAGGTCCAGGTCGTCGTGCCTGCGAGCCCGCTGCTCGCGGGCTTCCAGTTCGACGTCCAGGTCGCGGAATTCACGTTCGACCCGACCGGCAACTGGGGCGGGCTCTACTCCTCCAACGGCCTGTCGCTCACCGTGGGCGTGCGCTAGCTCTCGGCGCGAGCCTCCGCCGCAGCAGCCAGCATGCGCTCGAGCAGCGCCGTCCAGACCGGCCACGTGTGGCCGCCCGGCTCGTGGAAGCACCGGGCCCGCGGCAGCGCGGTCGCCAGCGCGCCGTTGGGCACGCGGAAGCGGTCCGCGTCGCCGTAGCCGAGATAGAGCCGCGGCGGCGCGTCCGGTTCGCGGCAGCGCTCCTGGTAGAAGCGCCACGCGTCG
>CAZTQF010000392.1:0-3720 GCA_964615255.1 uncultured candidatus Brocadiaceae bacterium
TGGCGCCGCTGCTGGCCGAGGACTAGCGGCGCTCGATGACCTCGTCGCGCGCGTAGCGGACCTTGGCCGCGCCTGCGTACTTGTCGTCGGCGGCGCGGTAGCCGACGGCGCACGCGCAGAGCGTCGCGTAGCGCGTTCCCTTGAGGCCGAGCGCGTCGTCGTAGCCAGCCATGTCGATGCCCTCCATCGGGCAGGTGTCGACGCCCATGGTCGCCGCGGCGGTCATCATCTGACCGAGGGCGATGTAGGCTTGGCGCGCGTTCCAGCCGAACAGGTCCTTCGCCGCCCAGCCCTTGGTGAGGAAGCCGGCGATGACGTCGCGGTAGCCCTTGAGCGACTCGACGTCGCCGCCGCGCACCTCGCACTGGCGCGTGAGGTAGCGGTCGACGTCGTCCTCCGTCGTCGTGCGGAGCGCGGTCAGCACCACGTAGCGGTCGGCGTCGACGACCTGCGACTGGTTCCACGACAGGCCGCGCAGCCGCTCGCGCAGCGCCGGGTCCTCGACGACCAGGAACTTCCACGGCTGCAGGCCGAACGAGGACGGCGCCAGCACCAGCGACTGCTCGATCGCCGCCCAGACGTCGTCCGGGATCTTCTTGTCGGCGTCGAACTTCTTGACGGCGTAGCGCCAACCGAGGCGCTCGAGGAGCTGGGCGGGGGTCAGTTCGGTCATGGTCAGTTGCCGGCCATCAGGTCGGTGATGCGACGGCTGAACGCCGCCGGGTCGGTCGGCAGCGAGCCCTCTGCGAGCAGCGCCTGGTCGTAGAGCAGCGACGACCAGTCGGCGAAGCGAGCCTCGTCCTCGAGGCCCTGGAGCTTCTGTACCACGGCGTGCCCCGCGTTGAGCTCGAGGATGCGCTTCTGCTCGGGCACGTCGTGGCCGGCCTCGCGCAGGACCTTGGCCTGGCGCGCGCTCATGCCGCCCTCCTCGGTGACGAGGCAGGCCGGTGAGTCCGTCAGGCGGTCGGTGACGCGCACCGCGCTGACGTGGTCGTCGAGCGCCTTCTGCACCCGCTCCAGCACCGGCGCGAGCTCCTTTTGGGCCTCTTCCTTCTTCTTCTTGTCCTCCTCGCTCTCCGGGAGGTCGAGCGCGCCCTTGGCGGCCGAGACCAATGGCTTGCCGTCGAACTCGCGCAGCGCGTCGACGACCCACTCGTCGATGGACTCCGTCATCAGCAGGACCTCGTGGCCGTGCTTCTTGAGCGCCTCGATGTGCGGGCTCGCCTGCGCGGCGGCGAGGCTGTCGGCGGCGACGTAGTAGATCGACTTCTGCTCGTCGCCCATGCGGCTGACATAGTCGGCGAAGCCGGTCATGGCGTCGCCCTCGCCGTGGGTGGTGTGGAAGCGCAGCAGCTTGGCGAGGCGCTCGCGGGCGTCGTGCTCGTGGTAGACGCCCTCCTTCAGGTTGCGCGAGAACTCGCCGTAGAACTGCTGGTAGCGGTCCACGGTCTGCTTCTCGTCGGAGCCTTCGACCTCGCGCTCGGTCTCGCCCTCGGCGGCGAGCTCCTCGAGCAGGGTCAGCGTCTTGCCGACCACCTGCTTCTTGATGAAGCGCGTGGTCGCGTCCTTCTGCAGGATCTCGCGGGAGACGTTGAGCGGCAGGTCCTCGCTGTCGACGACGCCGCGCACGAAGCGCAGCCACTCGGGCACGATCTCCTGCGCGTCGTCCATGATGAACACGCGCTTGACGAACAGCTTGACGCCGCTCTTGCTGCGATCGGTCAGGTCGAACGGCGCCTTCTCGGGCAGGTAGAGCAGGCCGGTCAGCTCGTGCGTGCCCTCGACCTTGAAGTGGGTCCACGCCAGCGGCGGGTTCCAGTCGTGCGACAGCGACTTGTAGAACTCCTGGTAGTCGGAGTCCTCGACCTCGCTCTTGGACCGCGTCCAGATGGCGCGCGCCTGGTTGAGCGTCAGCCACTCCTTCTCTGTCTTCTTGTCGTCCCCCTCGCCCGAGGTGCGCTCGACCTCCATCCGGATCGGCCAGCGCACGTAGTCGCTGTACTTGCGCACCACCTCGCGCACCGGCCACTCCTGGACGTAGTCCTTGGCGTCGTCCTTGAGGTGCAGCGTGATCTCGGTGCCGCGGCCCTCGCGTTCGGCCTCGGCGATCTCGAACTCGCCCTTGGCCTCGCTCTTCCAGGTCCAGCTCTCGTCGCTGCCGGCCTTCTTGCTGGTCACGGTGACCGCGTCTGCGACCAGGAACGCCGAGTAGAAGCCGACGCCAAACTGGCCGATCAGCGAGACGTCCTTCTTCTGCTCGGCGCTGAGCGACTGCATCAGCTTCTTGCTGCCGCTGCGCGCGATCGTGCCGAGGTTGCCGATCAGCTCGTCGCGCGTCATGCCGACGCCGTTGTCGCGGATCGTCAGCGTGTTGGCCTCGCTGTCGCGGATCAGCTCGACGCGCAGCTCCTTGTCGTCACCGAGCAGGTCGTGCTCGGTGAGCGCGCGGAAGTTGAGCTGGTCGAGCGCGTCGGCGGAGTTGCTGATCAACTCGCGGAGGAAGACCTCGCGGTGGGAGTAGAGCGAGTTGACGACGAGCGAGAGGACCTCGTTGACCTCGGCCTGAAACGTGTGCTTCTCGGCGGTGGACGACATCGGGGGCGGGGTTGCGGTTGAACGTTGACGGGGTTGGGGGGTGAGCAGGATTGCGACGCCGGACGCGAGGTTCAAGGGGGCAGATGCTCGCCCGCCAGCCGCGCGGAGCTACGATTCGGCGATGGACGAGAACAACCCGTACCGCAGCCTCGAGGCGCCGCCGGCCGCGTTCGCCGCCGCCAACGAGCGCGCCGCGTTCCTCAAGAAAGTCTACGGCATCCTGCTGCTAGGCATCCTCGGCTTCGCCGCCACCCTCTACGGCTGCGCGGCGATCCCCGCCATGAACGAGATGGCGTGGGGCATGGCGCGGCTGATCTACGGCCAGCGCTTCGGCTGGCTGATCTACATGGGGTTGTTCCTGGGCGGGTCGTTCGTCGTGCAGACGGTCGCCGAGAAGCGGCCGGTCAACGTGGTCGCCTTCGGAGCCTGGGTGGTCCTGCTGGGGTTCCTGGTCGCGCCGATCGTCCTGATCGCGGACCAGGCGCAGGGCGCCGAGGTCATCACGCAGGCCAGCGCGTTGACCGCGCTGGTGTTCGGGGGCCTGACCGTCTACGTGCTCTGGACCGGCGCGGACTTCTCGTGGATGCGGGGCGTGCTGTCGATGCTCTGCTGGGGGTTGCTGGCGACCTGCCTGCTCGGGTGGCTGATCGGGTTCTCCCTAGGGCTGTGGTTCTCGGCGCTGGTCGTGCTGATGTCGGCCGGCTACGTGGCCTACAACACCAGCCAGATCCTGCACCGGATGCCCGCCAACATGGCGATGAGCGCCGCGATCCTGCTGTTCACGGACGTGGTGCTGCTGTTCAAGCACATCCTCATCCTCCTGATGAGCCTCAACAACCGCGACTGAGGTCGCGGGGGTGCGCGCCCGGCTCAAGGATCGGGCCCGGTCCTGCCGATGACGAGGGAGGTAGGGGACCGCGGTGACGCCGGCAGCGGGTGCCGGCGCGCGAGCGGTCCGCTGCCGATGAAGGAGGCAGCAGGCAGGCGCGATGAAAGGCGTGATCTTCGTGATCTTCGAGGACTTCGTGACCTCGACCTGGGGCGCCGAGACGTTCCATGAGCTGCTCGAAGCGTGCCCCGAAGCGGCGGCCGAGCCGTTCGTGGGTCCCAAGACGTACCCGGACG
>CAZTQF010000393.1:0-3714 GCA_964615255.1 uncultured candidatus Brocadiaceae bacterium
GCGTCGTGCCCAACGCCCCGATGGTCTGGGGGCCGCAGCCCTACAAGGGCAAGATCTTCTTCTCCGACTGGAACAGCGGCTTGTGGTGCGTGGAGCTGGTCGAGGACCGGGGGCGCCGGCGGTGATCTTCCGGACGTCGATGACGTTCGTCGCGCTCGCGTCGGCCGCCTGTGCCCAGGCTGCGAGCGAGGCCGAGGACGAGGCCCGCGTCTACACCGCGTATGTGGCCTGTGAGTCGTCAGACGAGGTCTACATCGTGGACTTCGACGGCCAGGCCGCCAAGACCCGGGACGTGTTCGAGGTCGGCTACCAGGCGACCGAGGTCGAGGGGCCGCACGGTCTGACGATCGGACCCGAAGGTCGCTTCTGGTACTGCTCGATCGCGCACGGCAAGCCGTTCGGGCTGCTCTACAAGTACCGCGTCGGGAGCAACGAGCTGGTCGGTGAGTGCGAGCTGGGCATGTTCCCCGCCACGATGCAGATCAGCCCGATGACGGGTCTGCTCTACGTCGTCAACTTCAACCTGCACGGCCGCATGCTGCCGAGCACAGTGTCGATCGTCGACCCGGACGCGATGGTCGAGGTCGGCCGCACGGTCACCGGCGCGATGCCGCACGGCTCCAGGCTGACGCGCGACGGGGACAAGCACTACTCGTGCGCGATGATGTCGGGCGAGCTCTACGAGATCGACGCGGCGACGTTCGCGGTCACGCGGAACATGCAGCTCGACGTCGACCTGCCGAAGAACCACGCGTCCGAGGCCAAGCCGACGTGGGTCTCGCCGCACCCGACCGCCCAGCGAATCTACGCGGCGCTCAACGGCAAGGCGCAGATCGTCGAGGTCGACACCGAAAAGTGGCTGGTGCGGCGGCGGTTTCAGACCGGCAAGGCGCCCTACAACCTCGACCTCACGCCGGACGGCCGCCTGCTGGTCGCAACCTACAAGGGCGAACAGGCCGTCGGCGTCTGGGACCTCGAAACGGGCGAGCAACGCGCCCGCGTCGCGTCGTCGCGCCCCGTGACCCACGGCGTCGCCGTCAGCAGCGACGGCCGCTTCGCGTTCGTCACCAACGAGTCGCGCAACGCGGACCCCGGCACCTTGGACGTGATCGACCTGCAGAAGGACGAGGTCGTCGCGACGGTCGTCGTCGGCCTGCAGGCCGGCGGGATCGCCCTGCTCGAGCGATAGCCTTCTGCGTGGCTACTGCCACGCGGCGAGCAGGCGGCGGCACTCGGCGAGCAGCCACTCCGACTCCTCGAACGGCCGCTCGCTGATGTCGCGCCACAGGACGCGGCCCTGGCCGTCCACGAGGAACGTCCCGTGCAGCGCCTCGCCCTCCAGCTCGTCCCAGACCCCCCACTGCTGGAAAACCGACCGCTCAGGGTCGCACAAGACGTCGAAGTGCAGCGGATCGACGCCGTTCTCGATCGACGCCTGCTGCGCTGCCAGCACTTCCTGGTAGCTGTCCGTTCCGATCGAGAGCACCTCGATGCCGGCGTCCCGGAACGCGGCAGCCTTGGGGTCGAGGTCCTTGAGCTGGGCGACGCAGTGCGCGCAGCCGAAGCCGAGGAAGAACACCACCAGCGTCGGTTTGCCGTCGCCGGGCGTGAACGCCCGCGTGCCGCCGATGCCCGCGGGCAGCTCGAAGCCGGTGGCCTGTTGGGGCTGCCACTGCTCTGGCCCGACGTCGGTCCAAGCCGGCATGCGCCGCGCGAGAGCCCGCCAGGACAACTGCGGGTGCCGCGGCACGCGCGCGAGCTGCGGGTCTTCGTCGAAGGCCGGCAGGTTCCCGTCCCCTGCGTGCACCTCGGGATCCTGCTGCTTCGCCAACAGGAGCTGCACGACGCGCTGGTAGCCGGAGACCTCGAAGGGCATGGCCCCGGTGCGCTGCAGATACGCGTTGTAGTGGCGCAGCGAGGCCTGGAGTTCTTCGACGCTGACGTCGGGCTCGGGCCGCTGGGGCCCCGAATTCCTCGTGGCCCAGTCAAGCAACGCCTCCGTCAGGGCGCGGTCGCGGTCGTTTCGCTGCAGCTCGGCGTCCGCAGCGACCTCCTTCAGCCGACGCGCCAGCTCGCCCGCGCGCCACGGTTGCGGGATTTCGCGAAACCGCTCGTCGACGAGCTCCGGCTGGTCCTTGACCCAGAAGTAGTCCTGCAGCGCGTCCACGAGCTGCTGCTCGAGCGCCGTGCCGTGCTCGCGGCGCCGGACCGCCTCCCAGCAGTTCCGCGCGGCGCGGTTGGGCTCCACCCTGGTCGCGAGCGCCATCAGCGCGCGGGGCATCGGCGCGTCGGGTCGCCGCTTGATCGCTGCGCGACACCGGGCCGTCGCCTCTCGCGGCCAGTTGGCCTGAATCAGCTGCATGACGTCGACCGCGAAGTCGCCCTGGCGATCGGTGTCCGACGTTTCCGCGGCCGCGCCGGCGCCGCTCGAGCCGCAGCCCGCGACCGTCGCCGGGAAGCCCGCCAAGACCATGGCAGCGAGACCGCCTGAACGCCACGACGCGTAACCCATGGCGGACAATATAGACCGACGCGGACAGGTCGGAAGCGCTGGCCTGGCCCCGCGCCGGATCCCCCCTTCCCGCGAGCGTCGCGCGGTCCTATCCTCCTCCGCCCTCGGCCCACAGCGAGGCCGCTGCCAACGCCCATGGATCGTCCTGCCACCGCCTTTCCCCGTCACGATCAGTTCCAGAACCGCCACATCGGTCCTGGGGTAGCCGACCTCGCGGAGATCCTCGCGACGCTCGGGTGCAGCACGCTCGACGAGCTGACCGACAAGGCGGTGCCCAAGAGCATCCGCTGGCAGACGTCGCTGTCGACGCCTGCCGCGAAGAGCGAGCGGGACGCGCTGGCGGAGTTGACCGGTTTCGCCGCCGAGAATCAGGTGCTGCGCAGCTACATCGGGCTTGGCTACCACGGCACCCTGACGCCAGCCGTGATCCAGCGCAACATCCTGGAGAACCCGGGCTGGTACACCCAGTACACGCCGTACCAGGCCGAGATCTCCCAGGGCCGCCTCGAGGCGCTGCTCAACTTCCAGACCCTCATCCTGGACCTGACGGGACTCGCGGTCGCCAACAGCTCGCTGCTCGACGAGGCCACCGCGGCCGCCGAAGGCATGGCGATGTGCTATCGGCTGCACAAGGGCAAGGACGCGCACACCTTCTTCGTCGACGACAACGTGCACCCGCAGACGCTGGCGGTCCTGCGCACGCGCGCCGAGCCGCTGGGCATCGAGGTCGAGGTCGGCGACCACCGCGCGGTGGAGTTCGGCGCGGAGCACTTCGGCGTGCTGCTGCAGTATCCCGGCAGCGACGGCGTCATCGACGACCCGCAGCCGACAATCGAGCGCATGCACCAAAACGGCGGCTTCGCCGTCGTGGCAGCCGATCTGCTGGCGCTGACCGTGCTCAAGCCGCCGGGCGAGATGGGCGCGGACATCGTCTGCGGCTCCAGCCAGCGATTCGGGGTGCCGCTCGGCTACGGCGGTCCCCACGCCGCCTACATGACGGCGAGCAAGACCTTCCAGCGGCAGATGCCGGGACGGATCGTCGGCATGACGATCGACAAGACCGGCAAGCCCGCGCTCCGCCTCGCGCTCAAGGACGCGACGTTGGACGCGCTCCTCCGCGCCGTGCGCCTCGCGGTGGGGACCCCGCCCCCCGGCTCGCCGCTCGGCGCGCCCCTCGCCCCCGCCTCAGCCGCCGCCCCGCC
>CAZTQF010000394.1:0-3714 GCA_964615255.1 uncultured candidatus Brocadiaceae bacterium
GCCGCCGCGCGGAACGCCTCCGCGGCGTCGGCGGCGCGGCCGACCGCGGCCAGCGCCTCGCCGCGCCAGAAGTCGCTGCGGTGGCTGCCGCCGAACGTCGCGGCGTGCCGCTCGAACCGCTGCACCGCCTCGTCGTCTCGACCCAGCAGCGCCAGCGCCCGGGCCTGCAGCAGCAGGGCCTCGCCGAACGCGTGCCCGGGGTCGAGCCGCTCCGCGTTCTCGAACGCGAGCAGCGCCTGAGCAGGAGCCCCGACGCGTAGCAGGAATTGGCCGAGCAGGTGCTGCGCCTGCGGCAGCGACGGGTCGAGCTCGATCGCGCGCGCGGCGTGCGGGCCGACCAGCGTGAGGTCGGTGCGGATCCACGCCAGCCGGGCCACCTCGAAGTGCTTCTGCGCGGTCTCGAAGTGCTGCAGGTCCTTGAGCGCCTGCAGTATGGGCGCCCGGTCGACGGTCCACGAGCGCCGGATCCGGTCCGCGTGGCGGCGCAGCCACGCCGGGAACGGCGGGAACGCCAGCAGCGCCAGCAGCCCCAGCGCGCCGCCGCCGAGCGCTGCGCGCAGCGACCAGGTCACGAGGTCGTTGGCGAGCTCGACCGCTGCGACCGGGTCTGCGCGGTGCACGACGTAGAGCACGAACGGGAGCGCGGCGCAGGCCCAGAGCGCGGCCAAGGGCGCCAACGACGCCCAGGGCAGCGGCGGGCGCGGCTGCGCGACGTCGACCGGGGGCTCAGCCATCTCGGCGCACGAACGTGCCGCGCTCCTTGTCCTTCTCCACCCCTGGGAACTGCAGGACCTTGTTGTGCATGACGCAATAGACCGCCGGCGGCAGCATCTGAACGGCGAGCAGCGCCTCGGTCAGGTTCTGCAGCGCGTCGGTGTTGCGCAGCATGTAGGGGCGCATGGCGCCGGTCAGCACGATCGGGACCGGCGGCGCGGAGTCCTGCGAGACGATGTGCTCGCCGGTGACCGAGAGTCGGTCGGTGCCGTGCACGACCACGACCCCGTCGTGCGCCTCGGCCATGGTCCTCGCGGTCTGGGAGATCAGCGCGTGGTCGCGCTCGGTCATGTCCAGGCTGTCCTTGTTCAGGAGCGGCACGCGCACCAATTCGGTGCCGCCCAGGCGCAGGCCCGCCAGGACCACGTCGAGCACGCTCTCCTGGTTGTCGAGCACGCCGTGGGTCTCGCAGTAGGTCTTGTCGATCGTTCCGCCGGTCGAAATCAGCGCGATCCGCTTCTTGGTCACCCCGGCAGCATCGCCCAAACGGCGCTCGCGTGGAAGCCCAGCCGCGCGGGGTTCTGGCGGCGCGTGGGGCACCCGGATACAACGCTCGCGTGCACTACCGCTACCTCGGAGGATCGGGCGTCAAGGTCAGCGCGGTCGGCCTCGGCTCCTGGCTGACGATCGGCAACGAGATCGACGACGCGGCGTCCCAGGGCCTCGTGGCGCGCGCCTTCGACGCCGGCGTCAACCTCTTCGACACCGCGGACGTCTACAATGCCGGCGAGGGGGAGCGCGCGCTCGGTCGCGCGGTGAAGGAGCTGCCGCGACACCGGCTGGTGATCGCGACCAAGTGCTACTTTCCGATGAGCGAGGACGTGAACGACCGCGGTCTGTCGCGCAAGCACATCCACGAGTCGATCCGCGGGTCGCTGCGGCGGCTGGAGACCGACTACGTCGACCTCTACCAGTGCCACCGGTTCGACCCGGAGGTGCCCGTGCGAGAGACGGCGCTCGCCATGCACGACCTGATCCAGCAGGGCCTCGTCCTCTACTGGGGCCTCAGCATGTGGCCCGCCGAGCGGATCGCCGAGGTCGTCGCGCTCTGCCGCGACCAGGGCTGGCACCTCCCGGTCACCAACCAGCCCCTCTACAACTTGTTCCGCCGAGACATCGAGGCGGCCGTCGTGCCGACGAGCCTCCGCGAAGGCCTGGGTCAGCTGGTCTACTCGCCGCTCGCGCAGGGCGTGCTGACCGGCAAGTACGCGCCGGGCGCGGCCCCGCCGCCCGGCTCGCGCGCGAGCGAGGAATCGGGCCGGTCCTTCGTCAGCCGCTACATGACCGAGGAGCATCTCGACAAGGCCCAGCGGCTCGTCGACGTGGCCGCCCGCCATGGCCACAGCGCGACCCAGGTGGCGCTCGCGTTCTGTCTGCGCAATCAGGGCGTCTCCTCGGTGCTCGTGGGCGCCAAGGACGCCGCCCAGCTGGACCACAACCTCAGCGCGGTCGACGTCACCCTCTCCGAGGACTGCGTGGCCGAGCTGGAGGAGATCTTCCCTTCGTGACGACCTCTGCTGCTGCGAGCGCGCCGGCGACCGCCGCCGCGAACCGCGAGCTGCTGCTGCGGCTGCCCGACGAGGCGTCGCTGCGGCAGATGTTCCACCGCCGCTATGGGGCCTCCAAAACGCTGGGGTGGGGGCCGCGGCTGCGCCAGCAGTGCGGCTACTACACGCCCGATGACGTCTACGAGTCCCTGGTCGCCGGCCTCGTCGTGCCCGAGGTTCGCTGGCTGGACGTCGGCTGCGGCCGCGAGCTGTTCCCGAACAACCTCGGCCTCGCCGAGATCCTGTCGCGGCGCTGCGCGCGGCTCACCGGCGTCGACCCCGACCCCACGCTGATGGAGAACCCGTGGGTGCACGAGAAGGTCGCCGGTGGCATCGACGACTACGACGGCGGCGGGCAGTTCGACCTCGTGACCATGCGCATGGTCGCCGAGCACATCGACGACCCGCTCGCGTGCACGCGCTCCATCGCTCGGGCGCTGCGTCCGGGCGGCCTCGCGGTCGTCTTCACCGTCTTCTCGGGCTCGCCGATCCCGGTCCTGACGCGCGTCGCGCCGATGGGCCTGCGGCACGTGATCAAGTCGTGGCTGTGGGGGACCCAGCCCAAGGACACCTTCCCGACGCGCTTCCGCATGAACACGCGCGGGGCGCTGCAGCGGCAGTTCGCGGCGGTCCAGATGGACGAGGCGGCGTTCCTCCGACTCGACGACTGCCGCACGTTCGCCAAGTTCCGTTCGCTCAGCAAGGCTGAGCTGTTCGGGATGCGGGCCTGCCGCGCGGCCGGACTGCCCTACCCCGAGCACTGCTTGCTGGGGATCTACCGCAAGCGCTGAGCGGGCGGTGGAGGGGGCTCCCTCCCGCCTGAACCCGAGCACCTCGTGTCGAGCTTCCAGGACTACTACCGGACCCTCGGGGTCGACCGCGCGGCGTCGGCCGACGAGATCAAGCGGGCCTACCGCAAGCTCGCCAAGGAGTGGCACCCGGACCGGCACCCCGAAGGCCAGCGCGACGCCGTTGAGCAGAAGTTCAAGGCGATCGCCGAGGCCCACGAGGTGCTCAGCGACCCGCAGAAGCGAGAGCGCTACGACGCGCTCGGCGCGAACTGGCGGCAGGGCCAAGAGTTCCAGGGTGCGGGCGGCTTCGACCCGCGCCAGTTCGAGCACATGTTCGGCGGCGCCGGCGGCGGCGGACGCGGCGCCGGCGGGTTCTCGGACTTCTTCGCCCAGATGTTCGGCGACATGTTCTCTGGCGGCGGTCGCCGGGCGGGGCCGCGGTCGCCGCAGCGCGGCGCCGACTCGCAGGCGCAGGTGGAGGTCTCGGTCGGAGAGGCGCTGCTCGGCGGCCGCCGGTCGATGGCGTTCCGTAGCCGCGCCGCGTGCGAGGTCTGCGGCGGCGGCGGGCAGCTCGCCTCGGGCGCCTGCCCGCGATGCGGCGG
>CAZTQF010000395.1:0-225 GCA_964615255.1 uncultured candidatus Brocadiaceae bacterium
TTCGCGCCGCTCGTCCGGGTCGATGCCGTCTACGCTCTCGACCTCGGCCAGCGTGTGCCGCTGCGGACCGCGGCTCGGCAGGCCCGCCTGCCCGACGATCTCGCTGCCTTCCTGCAGCCGGTGCTGGCGGATCAACGCCGACGGGACGAAGACGTCGCCGTTGGGGATCGAGTCGGGCATGTAGCTGTTGATCTTCTGACGCAGCCAGCCGTTGCCCTCCTTGGT
>CAZTQF010000395.1:235-3701 GCA_964615255.1 uncultured candidatus Brocadiaceae bacterium
CACGCCCGTGGCCTCTTCGGTCGGCCCTTCGACGGGGTAGCTGGCGCTGGCGCCGCCGCCGCCGCCGCCGCCGCCGCCATCACCGCCGCCGCCGCCGCCGCCGCCGCGACGACGTCGACGCCGACGTCCACCGCGGCGCCACTTGCGGTCCGGGCCGCCGTGGTCCGGCGAGCCTTCGGTTCCACCACCGAAATCGTTGTCCGAGATACTCATCGAGCTTCTTCAGGCGGCTGGAGCCGCCCCAGGTTGGGTCGAGCCAGGCTGCTTGGAGCTTGGCCAGGTAGAGCTTGGCAGCGGGCCGCGGCCCGGTTGCCGAACCGGACCCCGCCGACCGCCCCGCGCGAGGCGGGAGAGGGTTCGGCGAACCGGCGGACGACGGCCAGCTGTCGGTCGGTGCGTCTCCGGGAGATCGCGCCGGCGCCGAGAGCTGCGTTTCGCCTCGTGCTTGAATGCAGGATCCGCCGCCGTCGGGCCACGGTCTGCAGCAACGGAGAAGGAAGGCACCGATGACGCATTCGGTCGCGCCATACATCCGGCCGTGAGGCTCGGAAGCGGGCGCGGCACAGCGGATCGACCACCGAGGGTTCTCCAACCGCGCTCACCCTTTCGCGTCCCGCGCTGCGGGGGCAGGCCGAGCACGCGGTGTCCGACCAGGGCGAGGTTCTTGCGGCGCCAGAGGATTCGGCGCCCAGGAACGGAGCCGGACCCTAGCCTTGGTTCGGACCGCGCGCAAGACGCCGCAAGGCATTTCCGGCGCGAGACCTCGGCGAGGCCGGGGCGCGCCGCGGGCGCCGCCGTTGCTCTGCACCGTGCTGTGCGCTATCCACCTTCCCCTGCGATCGCGCGCTCGCATTCAACTTCCGCTGCGCCGATCACCGAAGAGAGAGGCAAGGCGGGCTCCGCGAGCCCGGCCACCAAGCGAACGCTGTGAAGATGCAGAACCAACGCGACGTCGATCCCCGCTACTCCCGCCGCGCCGATGACGGCGGCTCCGACCAAGAACAGAAGAAGGGCGAGGGAGCGGCCAACCCCTACGAGAAGGCGCTCTTCGAGTCGCGTACCCTGCTGATCAGCGGCGGCGTCGACGACAAGATGCTCAAGGAGGCCACCATGCGCGTCATGGCCATGGAGGCCGAGGACGCCGCCGCCCCGATCACGGTCATGATCAACTCGCCCGGCGGCAGCGCCGACGCGGGCTTCGCGATCTACGACCTGCTGCGCTTCGTCTCGTGCCCGGTGCGCACGATCGTCAACGGCCTGTGCGCTTCGGCCGGCATCCTGATCCACCTCGCGGGCGACGACGGCAACCGCTTCTGCATGCCCGAGAGCCGCTTCATGATCCACCAGCCCTCGACCGGCGGCCGCGGACAGGCCTCGGACCTGGAGATCACCGCCAAGGAGGTCATCAAGCTCCGCGACCGCTACAACAAGATCATCGGCGACGCGTGCAAGAAGGACCCGGACGACGTGTTCGAGGCCGCGCGGCGCGACTTCTGGCTCGACGCCACGCAGGCGCTGGACTACGGGCTCGTCGACAAGGTCGTCGTCACCCGCAAGGACCTCGCCTGATCGCGCGGGGGCTCGTCCCCGCTGCGCGGCGCCGATCGACGCCGCGCCGAACCGGCGCCGATCTGCTACGTTGGCGCCTTCGATGCTCCGCTCCGCGACCCGTCTCGCGACCCTCGCCGCGGCTCTAGGGCTCGCCGGCGCAGCCGACGCCCAGTCGCGCCCGCCGCCGGCGCGGATCTACGCGCGCGTCGAGGACCCTGCGGGCAATCCGGTCGCAGGCGCCACGGGCTGGCTGCTGCCCGAGCCTGGGTCCCGACTGGAAGCGCTGCCGTCGCCGCTGCCCGGCGCCGTCCGCGCCGACGAGGCCCCGGAGCGGTGGCGCACAGAGACCAGCGACGCGCGCGGCCTGCTCCGATTCGGCGGCGACGGCTGGCGACCCGGCGCTGGCAGCGGCCTCGTGACGACCACCCAGGGCCTCGGCGCCGTGCTGCCGCGCCTGTTCGCGAGGCGCCTCCAGCAGGTGACCCTCGAGCCGATGGCCGAGCTGACGACGCCGACCGGCAGCGAGGCGGTGACGGTCTACGCGCGCGCGCGGCTGGCGGACGGCCACCGCGTCGCGCTGCCGCCCCAGTCGGGCACGCGCATCCGGCTGCCCGAAGGCGACTATGAGCTCTGGGCGAACAGCGCCGACGGGTGGACCTGGCAGCGCGTGACGCTGCGCTCCGGAGAGCGCGCGGTCCTGCGGTTCGAAGGCGTCGCCCAGCGGCTCCGCGTGGCGCCCGACACCTACCTGCACCCGCGCGGCTGGACGACGATGCCGCTACGCAGAGCGGGCGACCCGCTCGAGGTCCTGCTGCGAGGCAGCGCGCTCCGCGCCGAGCTGGTGAGCTGGACCGGGGACGGCGTGACCCAGCCCTTGCGGCTCCCCCAGCCAGCGACCGTGGCGCCGCTCGACTGGCCCCCGGACGCGCGCGCCGCGACGAGGCCGCTGCGGGCCGCCATCCCCGACGCGACCTGGTTCGGGCTCGTGCGCGAGGCCGGAGGCAGGTTCCGACTGGTCGCGCGAGCGGTCGCGGACGCGCGCGGCGTCGCGGCGCTTCCCGAGAACCCTGGCGGCGACTCCTGGCTGTTGGCGACCGGCGCGTTCGCGCCGGCGGCGGCGCCTTGGAGCGATCCCGCGCGCGCCGAAGCGCTGCGCGCCGCGCGCGGCGTCGAGCTGGTCGCCAGGGCGAGCGGGCCGCAGCAGCTGCCGGTCGTGGACTTGATCTGTCGCTACGTCCCCGACGGCATGCCCGCGGCCGCTGTGATCGCGCGCACCGACGCGACCGGCGTCGCGCGGTTCGGTCGGTGCATCGGCCCGGGCGAGCTGCGCGTCGAGGACCCGCGCTACGCCAACCAGCGCCGGGCGCTGGAGTCCGTCCCGGTCGACGGCGTCGCGCTCGAGGTCGACCGCGGCGCCAGCTGCAGCGGCGTCGCGACGTTCGCCGACGGCTTCGAGGGCGGCGCGATCGTGATCACGCTGCGCGATCCCCGCGGCGCGCTCCGGCCTGCGGACCGCACCCAGACGGTCGCGCCGGGGGAGGCGTTCTCCTTCGAAGGGCTCCCCGCCGCGCACGACTTCGTGCTCGTGGCGACGGCGCTGCGCGACGGCAAGACGTGGGCAGCGCGTCGGATCGCGTCCAGCGGCGGCGCCGGACTCCAGCTGGAGCTCGCCGACGAAGACCCATCGCTTGGTCGGTAGCCCGCGGGCTCCGGCACGACGCGCCGGGCTCAGCGCGCCAAGGCGACCGCGCGGCGGCAGTAGGCCTCCAGCCACGGAGCGATGTGATCGAGCGGCAGCTGGCGCTGCACCGCGCCGCACTCGAACGCGGCGCGCGGCATCCCGTAGATGACGCAGCTCGCCTCATCCTGACCGATGGTCGCCCAGCCGCGCTCCCGCAGCTCCCGCATCGTCTCG
>CAZTQF010000396.1:0-3696 GCA_964615255.1 uncultured candidatus Brocadiaceae bacterium
TGAAGTGCTCTGCCTTCGAGCTGCCGTTCGATCGCGAGGAGCCGTTCGGTGAGGCGGAGGACGTCGACGAGGTCTTGGACTTCTTGGCGGAAGACCTCGGCATCCTGATCCGGTCGGGCGACCGCTACCACTTCGCGGCGGCGACGTTCCCGGCCGAGGGTGTCAGCCTCACCGCTGCCGACATGGACAACGTCGTGATCCACGATCGTGACACCGGCCAGGTCCTCGCCGAGATCGATCGCGCGAGTTCGATCACCGAGGTCTACGAGGGCGCGATCTACGGCCACCAGGGCGACACCTGGCTGGTCGAGCGCTTCGACTACGACGACCGCCGCGTGTTCGTCAAGCAGGTCGACGCCGACTACTACACCGAGGCCGACGACGAGACCGAGGTCAAGGTGCTCCACCTCGACGAGGAGCAGACGTTCGCGAACTACGTCGCGCACCGGGGCGAGGTGCACGTCGCGATGCTCGCCAAGGCCTTCAAGAAGATCAAGTACTACACCCGCGAGAACGTCGGCATCGGCGAGATCAACCTGCCGCCCGAGGAGTTCGAGACCGAGGCGACCGCGCTCGTGCTGCGGCCCGAGCTGGTCATGAAGCTCGGACTGCGCCGCGGCGGCGAAGCCTCGTGCCTGCAGGGGATCGGTGCGTTGCTGCAGGGCCTCGTGCCGCTGTTCGTGCGGGTCGACCCGGGCGACGTCCGGGTGCTCGCCGAGGCGCGCAACCCGCACTTCGAGGCGCCGACGCTGATCCTCTACGACCGCATCCCGGACGGGGTCGGCCTCGCCGAGCGGATCTTCCGGGTGCACCGTGAGATCCTGCAGGCCGCGACCGAGCTGGTGGAGCGCTGTCGCTGCCGCAGCGGCTGCCCGTCGTGCGTCGGCCCACAGGCGAGCCTGGGGATGCGCAGCAAGGCGGTCGCGCTGACGATCCTGCGCGGCATGCTCGACGAGCGCGAGCAGGTGCTGCCGCCGCACGCGGAGGAGGCGTGGTAGCGACGCCCGGCGGCGGCCGGTCCCGCCGCGACAAGCTGCGCCGTGCGTTCCGCGGGGAGGTCGACCAGCGCGCGGCGGAGCAGCATGCGAGGTCGTCCGCGGCGGGGCCGCCGGCGGGGTCGATGCGGGAGTTCCTGCAGCAGCGCCGTGAGCGGCTCGCCGCCGGGCTGCCGGCGGTCGCGCCGCGGCCGAAGGTCGAGCTGCCGGACGCGCAGATCCACGAGACCGAGCACGGGGCGCTCTGGGTGCGGGAGCTGCGCTACCCGCTCGAGCACGTGCACGGCGAGGTCGCGCTGGGCCGCGGCGCGCGGTTCGCTCCGGACCGGCTCGCGCGGATCGCCAAGTCCGAGCAGTTCGCGCAGCTGCGGCCAGACGAGTGCCTGTTCCTCGACACGGAGACCACCGGACTCGCCGGCGGCGCTGGCACGGTGGTGTTCGCCTACGGCTACGCGTGGTTCGAGCGCGACGCGCTGGTGCTGGAGCAGCTGTTCCTGCGCGACTTCGCCGAGGAGCCGGCGATGCTGCGGCACCTCGCGCAGCGCATGGCCGAGCACCCGGTGCCGGTCACGTTCGTCGGCAAGAGCTACGACCGCCACCGGATCGCCGCCAGGCTCGCCGTGCACAAGGTCCAGGCGCCGGTGCTGACCGACCGCCACCTAGACCTCTACCACGTGATCCGGCGGGAGTACGGCAAGCAGTGGCCCGACAGCCGCCTGCGCACGGCCGAGGAGCGCCTGCTGCGGTTCTTCCGTGAGCACGACCTGCCCGGCAGCGAGGCGCCGGTCGCGTTCTTGGATTGGATCCGCGACGGCACCGGCCCGGTCGACCGCGTGCTCGAGCACAACCGGCTCGACGTGTTGAGCCTCGCAGCGCTCTTGGGGGCGGTCGCTGGCGATGCCTGAGGGCGCGCGTCGGTTGAGACGCGCTCGGTGCGCTGCGTATGGTGGCGACACGATGAGCGCGCGTGACCCGTCGCGACCGCTTCTGGAGGTCGGTCCATAGGCGCGCCCCTGGAGTTGGCGCCCCCGAGCAGCCGCCTCGGGCAGCTGCAGCGTGGCCGCGGCGCGGGCTTCGTCGCCGCGCTGGAGGCCGGCCCGGCGGCGATCGACGAGGTGCTGCGCTGCGCGATCGAGGACCCGCGCGTGGACCGGGAGCTCGAGTCGCGGGGCCGCTACCTGGGCGAGCTCCTGGCGGCGCAGGCAGCGCCGCTGGACGCGCTCCTAGCAGCGCTGCGCGACGAACCGGACAGCCGACTCGGCCACGAGGTGCTGGCCGCTGCTGCGGCTTGCGGCCACCCTCGCGCGCGGGCCTTGCTGGCGGACGAGCGCGTCGAAGAGGTCCTGCGCGCCCACGTCGCGCTGTGGCTGGTCGACTGGGAAGTGCTGCAGCCGGTCGCGCTCGCGCCCGCGCTGCGCGCGATGGTCATGGAACAGCTGCTCGACGACGCGGACAGCGCGTCGATCGCGTCCGGGGTGCGCCGCCCGCCGCCGCAAGACCTGACCTCGATGTCGGTCGAGGACCTGCTGGAGCTCGCGCGCACCGCGCGGGCCGCGCTGCTCGACCCGCTCCAGGAAGAGCTGCGGACTCGCACCGGCGACGAGGACCGCGACCGGCTCTGGCAGTGTCTGCGCGACGACCCGGTGCACGGCCGCGTGAAGGCAGCAGCGCGCGCGCTCGGCGCGATGGGGGACGAGCGCGTGCTCACGCTTTGTGAGGAGCTGTTCGCCCGCGAGGACGTGTTCGAGGACCCGGCGCGTCGGCTGTCGGGGCTGGACCGCATGCGGCGCTCGGCGCTGGCGGGCTACGTGCGTCGCCTGCCGGGGACGCGGCAGCTGGAGCTGGCGCGGGCGTGGCACCCGCGCGGCGGCTACTTCGCGGTGGTGGCGGCGACGAGCTACGCCGCGCACGCCGAGCCGGACGACCGCGCGTACCTCGAAGGCCACGTCGCAGCCGACCTCGCAGTCGGCACCGGGTGGGACATGATCAGCGAACTGGACGCGCTCGCGCGGCTGGCGGATCCGAGCAGCGCGCCGCTGCTGGTCGAGGTCAGCGAGCAGGTCGCCTACAGCCACGCGCGGCGGCGCGCGGTGCGGGCGCTCGCGGTGATCTGCAGCGAGCACGGCGTCGCGGCCGCGCCGCTGCGCGAGGCGCTGTGGGACAGCGAGGACGAGGCCGCGGCGGACGCGTGCGGGTTCTTGCCGGAGCTCGACGCCGCAGCCGCGCTGCGCGTGCGCCAGCTGGCGCGCCTGCAGGCCGCCGAGGTCGAGCTGCAGGCGCGCGCGCGGCGCCGCCTCGAGCGGAGCTAGCCGAGCGCGCGGGCGGGACGTCGGCGGCGGACGGGCACTACGTCTGTTCGGCTTCGTGCGGCGGCGCGTCCCCGCCGCCGCGCCGCGGCGGCACCGGGTCGAAGCCCGGCTCGCAGAACGGGTGACACCGGCACAGCCGCCGCGCCGTCAGCCAGCTGCCGCGCAGCGCGCCGTGCACCTTCAGCGCTTCGAGCGCGTAGCTCGAGCACGTCGGATCGAAGCGACAGGTCGGCGGCTTCATCGGGCTGATCCCCTTGCGGTAGATCCAGACCGGGACCGAGAGCAGCCACGCGAGCGGCGAGCGCGTCATCGCCGCGGCCGCCCGCGCCGGCGCGGCGCCGGCTTGTGGAAGGCCTTCTCGACGAGCCGCGGCAGCTCGATGCGCAGCGCGG
>CAZTQF010000397.1:0-3692 GCA_964615255.1 uncultured candidatus Brocadiaceae bacterium
CGATGAGGCCCGCGCCGAGCGCGCTCGGCGTCACGCGCTGCGCGGTGACGTTCGCCGCCGCAGGCACGACCTCCACGGCGGCCGGGTTGATCGCGCCCTGCTGCAGCAGCGACCCGCCGAGTCCGGTCAGCGGGTCGAAGCCGCCCTTGCCGTCGTCGTAGCCGAAGCGCGTGACCTTGGTGCCCCCGGGGCCGCCCACCGGGTTGTTGTGGCAGTTGGCGCAGCTGACCTGGTTGAAGATCGGGCCGAGCCCCTGCGACGGACTCAGCGGCGTGCTGAAGTCCGTCAGGCCGTCCTCGAAGGCCTGCAGCTGCGCCGGCGTCAGGCCCGCGAGCGGGGCGCCCATCTTGGGCTGCGGCGACTGGGCGGCAAGGGAAGACGCGACGACCGCGGACAGGACCTTGGGAGCGAGGCTACGCATGCTGGGACCACCTTTCATGGCGACAGGACCCGCCGGTGCGGCGGGCGCCTGGGTGCGGGGGCGCGCGTCCAGAAGCTTACCCGATCGCGCCGCTCGCCACCCTTCGCCCGCCGCGGCGGGCGGTCGGGCCGATCGGAGCGGACCTTGGACGCCCCGCTCCGAGGCCGCTCAGTACCATTCGACCCGCAGGCCGTTGGTGATGCCGACCTGGCCGGGCTGCGCGGCGTCCGCGTAGACCGTCTGCAGGTAGACCGAGAGGCCCGGCGGCAAGAGGCCGCCGATGTTGAGCGGGGCGCTGAAGGACCCGGCGCCGTTCGCGAAGACCGGGCCGAGGACGATCGGCGCGGGGCTGATCAGCTCGCCGCTGTTCCACGGCGACGGGGTCGGCGTCGCGAACAGGTCGAACAGGAGCAGGCCGTTGGCCAACGGCGGCATGCCGTCGACAGCCAGCGTCGTGTTCGGCGTGGCGACCGAGAGCTGGACACCACACATCGACAGCGTCGCCCCGCCGACCGCAGCGAGCGCGACCGTCGGCTGGCACCACTCGCAGTTGAAGCTCTCCGCCTTGAAGACGTCGATGCCGCCTTCGACGATGCTGCCCGGCGACACGTCGGCCGTCCGGAAGCGCACCTGCACGGTCGCGGTCGGGGCGACGTAGTCGCCGACGCGGAACTGGTGGAGCGTCCACTGGTTGTTGCCGCCGGTCACGGTCTCGACGTTGACCCAGTTGGCGCCGTCGCCCGAGACCGCCACCTCCAGCACGTCCGCGCCGCTGGAGTAGAACCAGCGCTGGTAGCTGATGAAGCCGTCGGTGCCCGCGAAGTCGAGCGGCGGCGAGATCAGGTCTGTCGGGCCGCCGTCGACGTCCGACGCGCCGACCGACGCGCCCGGGGCGCCGTTCTCCGTGACCATGCAGAACGACGCGGCGCCGGCTTCGGCGTCGTCGAACGGGGCCGCGATGTTCGCGCCCTGGGTCGTGCCGACCGGGTCGGCGCGCTCCCACGCGCCCGTCGTCAGGTTGGTGTTGACGACCGTCCAGCCGGCGTCGTTCAGCTCGAAGTTGTTCTGGTAGACGGTGTCGAGGCTGACGGCCGCGACCGCCGAGTAGTAGCCGGCCGGCGCCGCCGGCGGGTCGCTGTAGGTCTGGCCGTTGCTGCCCTGCGCGCTCACGTAGAAGCGCACGTCGTCAGCGCAGCTCGGCATCGCCGGCAGCGTCGCGGTGAACTGGCCGGGCGCGCTGTCGGCCATGGCCACGGCCTGGAACGGCTGACCGTTGATCGAGTAGTGCAGCTCACCCGTGCCCGCGACCGGGGTGACGCCGCCGATCGAGGAGGCGTTGACGACCAGCTGGCGCGCGACGCCCGGCGGGATCATCGCCGGCAGGCCGCCGCTGAACGCGAACGCGAGCCCGGTCGGCGGATCGCAGATGTAGACCTGCGTGCCGGTGCAGCGCCCGACGACGAGGTCCTTCCAGCCGTCGCCGTCGATGTCGAACACCGCCACGTCGAACGTGCCCTGCAGCGCGGCGGGCGTGATCCCCCCGACCACCTGACCGCTGACGATCTGCTCTTGGAGCGTGACGTTCGGCGCGTTGCCGAGGTTGCGGTAGATGTGGCAGCGCCGGTTGCAGCCCGAGATGTCGACGTCGACGTCGGCGACGACGGCGTCCTGCCAGCCGTCGTTGTCGAGGTCGACGATGAGGTTGTTGCCGCCGAAGCCGTCGTCGTTGCCGCCGCCGCTGTAGCTGAAGGCGATCGGCGCGCCGAAGTTCGCCGGGTTGCTGCCGGAGGCGCCCTGGTTGAGCACGTACTGGTCTTGGCCGTCGTCGCTGACGATGAAGTCCTTCCAGCCGTCGTTGTTGAGGTCGCCCACGTTGAAGTGGTACGGCTGGTTGCCGTAGGGGAGCTGGTAGCTGCCGAAGACCCCCTCGGTCGCGGTGTTGTTGTAGCTGACCGACACCGCCTGCGGCGCGTTGAGCGCGTCGTCCTTGACGATGTCGAGCTTGCCGTCGTTGTTCATGTCGACGATGTCGACCTTCATGCCGAACGACGACTCGAGCATGACCGCCGTCATGCGCTGCGACGACTCGTCCGTGAAGTAGCCGGTGCCGTCGTTGATCAGCAGGCGGTCGTTGATGTCCATCGAGCGGCCGCCGCCCTGCTGGTAGTCCCCGAAGTAGAGGTCTTGGTCGCCGTCCCCGTCGACGTCGCCTGCCGCGACAGAGCAGAACCGGTGCTCGCCGTTCCACGGCGCGTCGTCGATGCGGTTGGCGTCGTCGTAGAGCAGCCCCTGCCACACGCCGCCCTGCTCGCCCAGGTTGATGTAGACGCGGTTCGCACGGATGTACTCCGGCATCGACGCCGTCAGCGTCGTCGCGGTGATCACGTCGTCCCAGCCGTCGCCGTTGACGTCGGCGATGACGACGTCGCGGTCATTGGTCGCGTCCAGGAACGCCGAGCTGCCCGGCACGGTCGACGTCGTCAGCGTGCTCGAGCGGTCGACGAGCACGCCGCCCTCGTTCATCAGCAGGACGTTGGGGAAGTGCCCGCCGCTGGTGAAGGGCTGCTTGCGCACGATCACGAGGTCGGTGTCGCCGTCCTTGTCGAGGTCCGCCCAGGCGTAGTCCTTCTCCTGGGTGTCGTTGAGGACGAGGCCGGCGGCGGCAGTGACGCGCGCGCTGCTCTGGTCGAGGTAGGAGACCCACTGGGCGCGGAGCCCGGCGGCAGCTGACGTGACCGCCAGCGAGGTGAACAGGATGGAGATGCGCACGGAGTCCTCAGCCTTGAGGGAGACGGGGCGTGGCAGGCTCGTGGGGCGGGCGAGCCGAGCGGGGGTCGACTGAGGAGAATACGCCTGCGGAGCAGCCCTGATCAACTGGTCGAAGGCCTCCTGCGACCGCTCAGGCAAGGGATGCGGCAGACAGAATGTCCGCATCATCCGCCGCCATCGGAGCAAGGCCTCGTCGCGCCTCGAAGGTCGGCCCGCCTCGGTCGCTGGCGTCTGCCGGACATGCCTCTAGGATCTGCGCCCGAGATGCTGACCTTCCAGCAGTTGATCCTCCGGCTCCAGGACTACTGGGACGCCCAGGGCTGCGCCCTGCTCCAGCCCTACGACATGGAGGTCGGCGCCGGCACCAGCCACACCGCGACCTTCCTGCGCGCGCTCGGCCCCGAGCCGTGGAAGGCCGCCTACGTGCAGCCCAGCCGGCGCCCGAAGGACGGCCGCTACGGCGAGAACCCCAACCGCCTGCAGCACTACTACCAGTACCAGG
>CAZTQF010000398.1:0-3691 GCA_964615255.1 uncultured candidatus Brocadiaceae bacterium
GCCGTTCATCGAGTCCGCCAGTCGGTCGCCGGCCGCGAGCTGCCGCGCGCTGTTGAACGGGTCGACGCCGTCGAGGTCGGCCTGCGCGTAGAGCGCGCGCAGCGTCCACGGACCCGCGCGGTAGTCGAGGTGTAGCTCCCACATGAACGTCTGCAGGCTGCCGATGTCGACGGGCGTCGAGATGTTCGGATCAGGGTTGGGGGCGAGGTTGTCCTGGCCGTGCTCGCCGACGCTGAACGAGCCGCCGACGTTGAGGCCGTTGACCCCGACGTAGTCGAGGCGGCTGATCCACGAGAAGTCGTCGCTGGCCGACCGGGCGCCCTTCTGGCGGCCGCCCCGCAGGCCGCTGTCCGAGAAGCCCTCGCCGTCGAGCGCGGTCATCAGGTAGGCCTGGTAGCTGAAGTCGCCGAGGTCGCCGTAGACGCCGAGCCCCATCTCCCGCCACGTCGACGGGATGATGCGCAGCTCGGTCTGCGGGCGGCTCGACGGCAGGAACGTGGTCGGCTCGTGCAGCTGGTTGATCAACCCCATCGGCGACAGCAGCAGGCCGGCGCGCACGTTGAGCGCGTCGCTGTGCAGGTAGTCGAGGTAGCCGAACTCGAGCGACACCGAGCCGTTCTGCTGACGCGGCGTGGGCGCGCCGGTCGAGCCGTGCTCCCACTCGATCTCGGAGTTGAACACCCAGCGCTCGTCGAACTTGTAGCCGAAGTAGAGGATCGCGCGCAGCGCGTCGCTCTGGTCGGTGCGGCCGCTGCGCTGCTGGAACAGGAACTCGCCGTAGCCGCCGATCGAGAGGCCCTGCTCGATGTCGTAGACCTTGGCAGCGCCCTGGCCGACGCCGCGCTTGGCCTCGCTGAGCGGCGGCACGAGGCCGCCGAGGTCGATCGACTCCACGTCCTGCGAGAGCGCCTCGACCTCTTGTTGCAGCGCGCGGTTCTGCTGTTCGAGCGCCTTGAGGCGCTCCTCGACCGTCTGCGCGCGCGCGTTCGGCGCGAGCGCGGCGGCGAGCGCGGCCGAGAGCAGGAGAAGTGGATGTGACGAACAGCTCATTGGACGGACATTCCGGAGAGCAGCGGCTCCACGCGGCCGCGCAGCCCGCGCGAGACGCGCGCGCGGAGCTCGCCCGCGGCGGTCACCTCGAGCACCACGAGCTCGACGCCCGCCGTGCGCTCGGCCAGCAGGAGAGCACGGGCAGGCCCGAGCACGTAGCAGGCAGTGGACAGGCAGTCGGCGTCGAAGGCGGACGGCGCGAACACGGTGACAGCGCCAAAGTCCGCCGCTGGAGCGCCGGTGCGGGGATCGAGCACGTGGCCGAGCGCGCGCCCGTCGACCGACCGGCGGCGCTCGCTGTTGGCGGTGGTCGCGACCGAGCCGCCGGCGACGCGCACGCGCAGAGCGCTCCGAGTGCGGTCGCGCGGATCGGCGAGCTCGACGTCGCGCGCTCGCACGTCGCCGGCGAGGTGCAGCTGGCCGCCGAAGTCGAACTCCGCCGCGCTCGCGCCGGACGCCAGCGCCGCGGCCGCGGCCGCGTCGAGGCCCGCTCCCTTGCCGAACCCGCCGGCGTCGAAGGCGACGTCACGCTGCTTCTGCAGCGCGCGCGCGCCGATCGTGACCGGCGGGCCCGCGCGGCGCCGCATCACGGCGGCCAGCTCGCGCTCCGACGGCCACCGCCCCGCGCCGCGCAGGTCGTAGATCGCGAGCAGCTCGCCGAGGTCCACGTCGAACGCGCCTTGGGTCGCGTCGCGCCAGCGCGCGGCGCGGCGCAGGTCCTCGCACAGCTCGGCGCTGGCACCGAACAGCTCGCCTGTGGGCGCGGCGGCGAAGCGCGCGAGCTCGGAGTCGGCCCGCCACGTGGATAGCCGCTGCTCGGTCGCCTCGACGGCGCGCACCGCCGCCTCCGACGCCAAGAGCGCCGCTGCGCGGTCGGCGCCGGTGACCGTGAGGCGGAGCGAGGTGCCCATCGCCACCACGTGCCGCTCGACCGTGGCCCGCGTGGCGCGGTCCCCCGTCGGCGCACCGGCAGACGCGCACATCAGACCCACCATGGGCAGCAGCAGTCGGACAGCCATCGAGACTGAGATCTAATGCGACTGAGACGCCGTCTCAATAAAGATGAGATCGAATCTCAAAAAGATCCTGGTTCGAGGCCTCTTCCGACTCCGACAGCTCCGGCGAGGCGCCTCTCTCCTGCCGCGCCGCAGCCCGCTGGGCTCAGCGGCGCCGCTTCGGCAGATCCGAGGAGCGGTCGCCGGGCAGGTGGTAGAGGTCGAGGATCCGCTCCTCGGCCGCGCGCGCCGCGTCGACGTCCAGCAGGACGGTGGCGCCCGAGGCGAGCTGGACGACCACTTCGCCCTCGGCCCGGTCCATGCGCTTGACGAAGTCCGCCATGTCGGCCGGCAGCTTGCCGTCGACGCTGGTCACGGCGTCGTTGGAGAACGACTCGTAGCCCACGTTGACGTCGTCGGCGAGGACCTGGGCGAGCACCACGACCTCGCGCCGCTGCGGCCGCCGCAGCCCGTAGTAGTAGTCGTGGAGCAGCCCCTTGGGCGCCTTGTCCCACCAGCTGTCCCCCCAGTTGCGCAGGTACTCCGCGGTGACTCGCTGGAACACCAGGCCGCCGAAGACGAACCACATCGGCCGCCGGTCGTACTCGGTGCGCGGCACCAGCCACTGCATCGGCTGCATCAGCAGCTCGACGTCCTTGGCCTTGCCCTTGCGCAGCAGGCGCGCCTTGACGCGGTCGCCGCAGTGAAAATCGCCGATCAAGGCGTCGAACTGGCAGCGGTAGCGTCCGCGGTACTTGATGGTCCCGTTGTCGGCGATCTTGTGGCCGTGCAGCTGCATCAGCACGTCGCCCGGCTCGAAGGCGCCCCAGGCGCTCGAACCGTACTGGACCGCCGTGACGAGCACGCCGCTGTCGGCGTTTCGCATCCCGAAGTGCTTGCGGAGCGCCGGGTTCTCGAGCGGCTGGGTCGAGACGCCGATCCCCGGCACGTCGGCGGGCTTGCCCTTCTTCACGCCGTCGAGGAACACCTTGAGGATCGGCGCCGGCACCATCTCGCCGACGTTCTCGGCGTCGGGCAGCGCCTGGAACGCGATGCCCACCACCTTGCCGCGGGCGAACACGGGTCCGCCGCTGTTGCCCTCGTTGATCGCGGCGTCGACGGTGACCGCGAGCAGGTGACGCTGGCTGTGCTCGTAGCGCTGCACCTCGATCCTGCTGACCACGCCCTCGGTGATCGACACCTCTTCGCCGCCGATCGGGTAGCCGACGACCTGGACCTCGTCGCGCAGCTTGGGCAGGTCGCCGACGACGGCCGGCTTGATCCCCCGCGTAAACGACTTGTCCTCGACCTCGAGGAGCGCGAGGTCGCAGTCATGACTGATCGCCAGCACCCGCGCGGTGAACTTCTTGGGGTCGCTCTGCTTCTGGACCTGCACGAAGGTCGCGTTCGCGACCACGTGCGCGCCCGTCAGGATCCGGTGGGCGCCGATCACGACCCCCGAGCCGGTGCTGCCGCGCGGCGCGACGCTCTGCCACGGACACTCGTAGTCGGGGTCCTGGTAGGTGCTGTAGACGCGGACGACTTGCGGGTGGGTCATGGTCGAGGGGGCGGAGCAGCCTAGCGATGCCGTGCAGCGGAAGCGAACGCACGGCCACCGAGCCCCCCGCCGCGATACGTATGGACCG
>CAZTQF010000399.1:0-3684 GCA_964615255.1 uncultured candidatus Brocadiaceae bacterium
GCCCGGCGACCGAACGGTTGTTGTACCAGGGCCACGTCCGGTCGAACGCGGGGGTCTGCTCGACCTTGGGCGCGAGATCGGAGAGCCAGACCAGCTTGTCGCTCGACACGTCGAGGCGGTGCAGCCGCTCGACCGGCACGTCGAGCACGCAGCCCTCGTCGAGCCGGCAGCGAACGCGCTCCCCCAGACCGAGCAAGCGGCCTTCCAAGCGCTCGCCGGTGGTCAGCGACACGATCGTGCGCGGCCGCGGCTGGCGGTCCGGCGCGAAGCCCGTGTTGGCGCCGAACACCGCGCCGGCGAAGCCGTCGAGGCCGAACTCGTATTCGTCGCCGCGCAGCAGGAAGTCGATGCCGTCGTCGCGGATCGCCGTCATCGTCACGAGCGATCGCTGCGACTTGCCGTCACCGACGACGTAGATGACGTCCTCGTTGGCAGGCGGCTCAGAGAGGTCCTGCTCGAACAGCGTCGGCTGCGGCCGCATCAGGCCGCCGTGTCGGACGGCGCGCACCGTGCCCAACGGCAGCTCCAGCGCAGCGCCGCACGGGAGGGTCGCGACCAGGAGCGACGGCTTGCCGTCCGCGGCAGCGCGACCGGACAGCGTCTTGGCCGGCAGCTCGGCGCCGGACCGCAGCCAGACGCGGTGCTCGGTGCGCACGTCGCGCGTCGCCGCGCCCTTACGCTCGAACGAGACCAGCTCGGCGAGGTCGAGGCGAACGACGCCAGCGTCCTGTCGCAGTTCGACGACGCCGTCTTCGCCGACGGACAGCGCGCCCTCGAGCTGACGCCCGTCGATCGTGCGCACGACGCCGTCGGTCTGGGCCGCAGCGCTCACGCTGAGCAGCGCCGCTGTGACGAAGGATGCGGTCTTGGCGAGGCTCACTTGCGGTCGGCCTTGCCGAGCTTCTTGTAGTACTCCTCGAGCATCTTGCGATACTGCGGCGGCATCGTGTTCTGCACGTCCGCCATGATCTTCTTCCGCTCGCTGTCGCGCATGGGGCCCCAGCGGTCCGCGAGCGACGGGCGCTTCTTGAGCTCGCCGGCGCTGCCGTCGCCCTCGGGGAGCGCGCTGTTGGCCGCGGGGTTGCTCGACGGACCGTTGCCCGAAGGCGCGCCCGAGGACTGGTTCTCCATCTCCTCGAACATCTCGATGAGCGTGTCGAGCTCCTCGATGTAGGTCTCCTGGTCGAGCTGGACCGGCTTGTCGGTCTTCTGCTTGCGCAGGTCGCGGGTGGTCTTCTTCATGCCGTCCGCGAGCATGTGCAGCCGGCTCTCTCGCTGGCGCTCCAGCTCGAGGATGCGCTGGTGCGCGGCCGAGCGCAGCCGCTCGCTGGCGTCGGGGAACCACGCGAGGAACGCGCGGAACCGCGGGATCGCGGCGTCGAGCATCGGCACCTCGGCCAGCGACTGCGCGTAGAAGTAGGCCGCCTCGCCGTCGAGCGGCGAGGCGTTGAGGTTGTGCGTGAGGTACTCGTTGAGCACCTCGATCGCGCGCTCGGGGTCGTCGCTGTCGAGGAACACCCGCGCCAGGTGGTAGCGCGCGTGCGCCTGCAGCACCGGCGACTCGGCGTCGACCAGCACCTTGGCCAACAGCAGCGCGGCCTTCGGTTCGCCGTCTTCGGCCGCCAGCACCGCCTCGTCGAACTTCGGGAAGACCTTGCGCAGCAGGTCGTCGCCGGCGCGCGCCGCGCCGATCTCCTCGGCCTCCTCGGCGAAGGTCTTCACCTGCAGCTCGGTGCCGCCGAGCGCGCGCACAGCCTGCTGATACTTGACCTGGTCGAACGGCTTGAAGGGGTTCTGCACCTGGACCGGCGTCACCTTGGGCATGTGCGCCTCGGGCAGCACGCCGTCGCCGGGCAGCTGCACCTGGGCGCGCGCGCCTGCGACGAGCGCCGCGGTGACCAGCGCCGCGAGGACCGACGGGGACCGCATCAGTTGTCCCCCTCGCCTTCGTCTTCCTTGCCGAGCTTCTCGGCGAGGCGGCGCATCAGCTCCTTCACGCGAGCCTGCTTCTTGGACACCTGATCGTAGTCCTGTTGCTTCGCGCCGTCCTCGGCGCCCAGCGCCTCGACCTGCTTGGTCTTCTTGTTCACGCGTTCTTGGAGGAACTTCAACATCTTGAGCTCTGCCGACACGGGCACGAGCGGCGGGTTCTTACCGCCTCAAGTACCCGTTCAACCTCCGCCTTCTTTCTTCTCGATGGTGCGGCGCAGCGCGTTGATGAGCAGCTCGAGGAGGTCCTCGACGTCCTTCTGCGCCTGGTTCATCGCAGCGCCGGTGCGCTGCGCGCGCAGGCCGACGCCGACGTCGTGCAGCTCGTCGCGGAGCTGCTCGACCATCGGCGGGAACACCGCGGTCGTGCCGTCCTCTTCGAGCAGCTTGAGCGCGTCGATGGTCTCGAGCTCCAGCTCGCCTTCGCCCTCGGCGAGCGCGTCGATCTTGCTGACGAGCGCCGTCGGCAGCTGGCCGTCGGCGGTCAGGATGTTCTTACGCGAGGCGTCGACCGTCTTGGTCATGATCGTCAGCTCGCGCTGACGCGCCAGCATCGCCGTGAAGCGCTCTTCGAGCGCCCGCAGGACCTCGTCCTGCAGCTGCTGCCGCAGCTGGGCCAGGGCCTCCTCGAGCGCCTTCTTGGCGGCCTCAAGGTCTTCCTTGGCGTCCTGCTGCTTCTGCTTGGCCGGCTTGAACTCCTTGAGCTGCCCTGCAGCAGCGCGCTGCTTCGGGACGGCCTGTTGGACCTTGTTCTTGCCGGGCGTCGGCTCGCCCTCGCTGCTCTGGTCGGACTGCTCGGCCGCCTCCATGTCCTTGGCGAGCGTGTCGGTGGCCTGCTGGGTCTTCTCCTGCTGCTTGGCGAGCTGCTCGAACGGCAGCTTCAGGAGCTCGCGCTTGGCCTCTTCGGCCATCTCGTCGAGCTCCTTCATCGTCTGCTTCAGGGCCTCGATGGCCTGGTCCTGGTCCTTCAGCGCCGACTCGGGCTGCTTGTCGCCGAGCTGCTCTCTTGCCTTGCCCATCGACTCGGACGCCTTGCCGGCGCTGCTGCTCGACTTGCCCGGTGACGGAGCACCCTCACTCGGCTTGGCCTCCGAAGGCGTCGGCTCGGCCGGCTTCGCCTCGCCTGGCTTGCCGGGCTTGGCCGCCTTGGCGGCGGCGGCCTCCGCCTCGGCCTTGAGCTCCGCGTCCTTGTTGTCGAGGTCGCGCAAGTCCTTCCGCAGCTCGTCGGTGGCGTCCTTGAGCTCGCCCTCCTGCTGCTCGAGCGGCTCGGTCATGCCGGCGGCGGCGTCGAGCGGGAGCTGGTTGGTCTCGTCACGCAGGGCCTGCTGCTGGTTGAGCAGGTCCTCGGCGCGCTGGCGCTGGGCCTCGATCTTCTCGAGGTGCTTCTGCAGCGCCTCGGCGCGGGCCGAGTCCTCCTTCTCCTGCTGCTGCTCCTTGCTGAGCTCGTCGACCCGGTCCTTGAAGCCCTCGAGCTGCTCGATGCGCTCAAGCAGCTTGCGCAGGTCCCCGTTGCGGTTCTGCAGCAGCTCGAGCAAGGATCGGAGGTCCTCGCGCAGCTTGGCGACCGCGTAATCGGGCAACAGTTCATCCAGCTTCGGGCCGTCAATGCCGGAACAACTCTCGCCTTCGTCGGGCCTGCCTTCCTTTGACCGTTCCATCACGACCAACTTGTCGTTGATCAGGTCGTAGCCGCCC
>CAZTQF010000400.1:0-3670 GCA_964615255.1 uncultured candidatus Brocadiaceae bacterium
CTCGTCGTCGGGCGCTCGCGCGGCGGCAGGCGCGTGCCGCGGCTGCGGCTCCCGGTCGCTGCACGCCAGGAACGCCAGGCACAGCGAGAGGTGCAGGAGCGCCGCGCGCATCTCAGGACTGCGCCAGCACCGCGACGCGGTGGCAGGCGTTGTTGAGGTAGCCCTTGGGGTTCCAGCCGGGCACGACCATGGGCTGGCTGCGGCCTTGATCGTCGGTCGCGCGCGCCCAGACCTCGTAGTAACCGTCCTGCGGCAACCGGACCCGCGCGCGCCAGCGCTGCCACGCCAGCCGGTTGGGCGGCGGCGCGAGCTCGGCCGGCTGCCACGTGCTGCCGAAGTCGATCGAGACGTCCACGCGGGCGACGGCGCCGTCGCCGACCCAGGCGTGGCCGCGCACCTCGTGCGACTGGCCGGTGGCCAGGACGACGCCGCTCTTGGGGAACGTGACGAGCGACTTGATCGGCATCGCCTCGATGATGCGCATCTGGTCGTCCGGCACCTTGCTGCCCGGCGCCACCGGACGCACCGGCACGCGGTAGGCTTTCCCCGTCATCTTGGTGCCGTCGTGCACGCGATCGCGCACCGCGATCTTGCGGAGCCACTTGCCGGATGTGGACGCAGGCCAGCCGCCGCAGACCAATCGGAGGGGGTGGCCGTTGAGCGGCGGCAGGTCCTCGCCGTTCATCGCGTAGGCGAGCAGGGTCTCGTCCTCCATGGCCTTGGCGATGGGCACGCCGCGAGAGATCGGGTCCTTGTTCGGGTCGCCGGACAGGTGGGTGTCGGCGCCGTAGTAGCCGATGTAGACGGCGTCGTCGCGCACGCCGCAGGCTCGGAGCACGTCGCGGAGGCGGACGCCGGTCCAGCGCGGACAGCCGACGGCGCCCGTAGTCCACTGGTTGCCCGTGGCGGGCGGCGAGAACTCGGCGCGGCCGTTGCCGGCGCACTCGATCGTCAGCTGGTAGGTGTGCGAAGAGAAGCGCGCGCGGAGCTGCGGCAGGGTGAACGTGCGCGCCGACCGCACGGACTCCCCGTTGATCTCGAGCGTCCACGTCTTTGGGTCGACGTCAGCGGCGGCGGGCGGGAGGCCGTTGTTGCGGACGAACAGCCGGCTCGCGGGCGTGACGTCGTCGTCCAGCAGGTGGGCCGGCGTCTCGGCGTTGACCGGTCGGTCGTTCAGGAGGCGCAGGCCGTCCTTGCCGTCGAGCGGCCGCGGGTCCTGTCGGCCGACGAGCGTGACGCCGGCCGGCAGTCGGTCCAAGAACACGACCGGCGCGCCGACTGCCGCCGTGACGGCGGCGGCGCCCGAGGTGCTGAGGAAGCTGCGCCGCGTCAGCGGGTCCGCAGGTGGCTTGGCCATGTTGACAACCTACCGCGTCGCGCCGCGGGATCTCGCTGCAGATCCACTCGCGGCCGGATCACCGGCCGCCGAGCAGCCGCTGCGCCAATCGGGTGACCCGCGCGTCGACGTCCGTGAGCGCCTGCCGCAGCGCGGCGTCTCGCTCGGCGCCGCGCAGCAGCAGCGCCAGCGAGCGCAGCGCCGACGAGCGCAGGCTCCAGTCGGGCGAGCCTGCCAGCACCCCGCGCAGCGCGGCGACGCTGTCCGCGCCCGCGGGCAGCCGCGCCAACAGCCCGAGCGCGTGATCCTGGATTGCGCGGTCGGGGTCGCCGGCAGCAGCGCGCACGATCGCGGCGCGGCTCTGTGGATCCACCGGCTGCTGGCCGAGCAGGAGCGAGTAGGCATAGGTCCGCAGCTCATACGACATCCCGGGCTGCGACCAGGTGCGAAGCTGGGTCATCGTGTCTTCGTGGAACGAAGACTCGTGCAGCGCAGTCTCCATCCGCAGCCGGTACTCGTCGAAGCCCGGACGGCCCGAGGCCTGCACGACCTCGTCGACGATGTGCTGGGCCTCCTCGCCCTGCTTGCGGCGCGTCCAGAGCCCGAGGTTCTGGCCGAGCAGCGCCGCGACGGCGTCGTCCATCTCGGCCGCCAGCGCGGTGCGGAACCGGGTCCGGGTGAAGTCTCGATCGACGCTGAACTGCAGCGCGTTCGCCGCCGCCAGCCGTACGCCTCGCTGCTCGCGGTCGAGCAGCAGCTCGCCGAGCTTGGCCTCGACGGCTGGGTCCCGGATGACGTTGCGCACGGTGACGCCCATGCCGCCAGGCCCGTGGACCGCGAAGTGAGGGGCCGCGTTCATGTCGAAGACGTCGTCGTCGTCCGGCGGATCGCGCAGCGCGCCCAGCCCGGCGATCAGCGCGATCAGGGTGTCCGGTTCCCCCCGGAACTGATCGACTGCGGCCAGCAGGACCTCGTCGACCCCCTCGATCGCGAGCGTGCCGAGGATCATCGCCAGCGCGCGCCGCTGCGCTCCGGGCGTGTCGTCGGCGAGCAGGGCTGCGTAGGCTTCGGACCGCGCGCCCTCGTCGATGCGCACCAGCCGCCGCACCGTCGCGGCGGCCTGGGCGGCGTGTCCGGCGCGGATCGCGGCCGTCAAGGTCGCGAGCGCGTCTCCAAAGGCGGTCGAGGCGGGCTTGGCGTGCGCTGGCGCGGGCGCTTCGCGGCGCGCGGCGCTCGCGTCCGGTTCGGGCGCGGGCCTCGCGGCGCGTCCCTGCGGCTCGGTCTCCCCGGCGAACGCAGGCGCCGTCGCCGCGCCGGGCCAGAAGGCGACGGCGAGCGCGGCGACGGCCGCTGCTGCCGCCGCGATCCCTAGCGCGCGGGTTCGCATCACGCCGGCGGCCTCAGTTGACGTGCTCGGCGACGCCCCAGCCCCAGCCGTTGTCGCGGCCGGTCGGCCCGGCGTCGTCGGCGTAGCTGACGAGCGTGGCGAGCACGCTCGACGGGCTGCCGCTCCAGAGGACCGCCGCGCAGCCGGCGACGTGCGGACACGCCATCGAAGTGCCTGAGATCACCTTGTAGCCGCCGCCCTTCCAGCACGAGTCCACGTCGTGGCCGGGGGCGGACAGCTCGAGGTCGGCGTTGCTCGACGAGAAGCACATCAGCGCGTCCATCGACGCCGGGTCGGTCGTCGTCGCGCCCACGCTGATCACGCTCCCGTAGTAGGCCGGGTAGTTGATCTCGTCGGTGCTCAGGTTGCAGTCGCCGTCGTTGCCGGCGGCGGCGACCAGCAGGCTCGCGCCGGCTGCGCTGCTGCACGCGGACTGCATCGCCGCCGACGAGAACGCGCCGCCGAGGCTCATGCTCAGGATGTCGGCGCCGTTGCTCGCCGACCAGTTGATGCCGCTGACGATGTCCGAGTAGGAGCCGCTGCCGCGTCGATCCAGCACCTTGACGGCCAGCAGCGAAGCGTTGTGCGCGACGCCGACTACGCCGGTGGTGTTGTTCGAGGCTGCGACCGTGCCGGCGCAGTGCGAGCCGTGACCGTTGTCGTCGTCCGCCGTCTTGTTGTTCACGTAGTTGACGCTGCCGGTGATGTTGGCGACGAGGTCGGGGTGGTCGAGGTCGATCCCCGAGTCGAGGATCGCGACCGTGACGTTGCCGACCGCGACGGCGCCGCCGACGCGCGTGATGCCGGGCGGGGTCGTTTGGCCGCCGCCGCCGCCGCCGCCGCCGTTGCCGCCGCCAGGGCCACCTCCACCGGGGCCGCCGCCGCCGCCGCCGCCGCCGCCGCCGTTGCCGGGCCCGTAGGCCGACGCGACTTGGTCGAGCTCGACG
>CAZTQF010000401.1:0-3647 GCA_964615255.1 uncultured candidatus Brocadiaceae bacterium
CCGGCCGTCGGCGGGCTCGGCGCGCTCGTGCCGCTCGCGCCCCCGCCGCCGCAGGCGCTCAGCGCCAACGTCGCCCATGCCAAACAGCTCGTGATCTTCCCCATGGTCTGCCCGGCCGCGTGCGCAGCCAGGGAGACGTCATCGACCTGTAGGGGACCTCGATTGCAGTCTCACTTCGAGCCGATCCGAGGGGCCGCTGTCACCGGCTCCGGGGCGACGACGCGCCTAGCACCGCGGGTCCGAATCGCCGACGCTGTCGGCGGCACGGTCACGCGAGCGGCCGGCGCAAGAGCACCCGCAGGTCGCGGACGTTGAGCCCGGTCGGCCCCGGCTCGATGGTCCCGCCCAGCTTCCGGAGCGGCGGGTAGGCGTCGAAGCGCCGCAGGTGGTCGGACAGGTCGACGCCTGCGCGCGCGGCGCGCGGCGCCGTGTCGCCGTCGACGACGGCGCCGGCAGCGGGGGAGTTGCCGTCCACGCCGTCGGTGCCGCAGCTCAGCACGGTGGTCGGCTGCCGCTCGATCTGCCGCGCGCACTCGAGCGCGAAGTGCAGGTTCCTCCCGCCCAGGCCCACGAGGTCGGGGAGCGGCACGCTCAGCTCGCCGGTGGTCACGAGCGCGACGGCCTGGCTCGGGTGGGCCGCCGCGAGCTGCTCGAGTCGGGCGAGCGCGCGCGCGGCGGCCTCCGCGTGCGGCAGGTCGTCGACGTCGAGGCTCGCGTCGACCTGCACGCCCGCCGTGGCCAGCTGGCCGGCCGCGAACGCGCGGCAGCAGGACTCGTCCGCGATCGTGACGAGCTCGCCGGGCACGTCCTCGTCGGCGGGCGCAGCGGGCAGGCTGCCTGCTTCCGCGCGCGCGCGCAGCGGCGCTGGCAGCGCGTCCCAGAGGCGCAGCTCGTCGAGGTCACAGCGCAGCGTGTCGCCCAACCAGCCGCAGCGGGCGGTCGGCCCGGACGCGATGGTCTCCGGGCGGCCGGGGACGTCGCTGATGCACAGGGTGACGACCGCGCCGGCGCGCGCCGCGGCGGCGCCGAGGCGACCGCCCTTGACCGCGGAGAGCCGCATCCTCACGGCGTTCACCCGGTCGATCGGCGCGCCGCTGCCGACGAGCGCCTGCTGCAGGTCGCGCCACTCGTCGACGGTGACCTCGGGCACGATCGGCAGCTCGAGCATCGCCGAGCCGCCGCCGCTCACCAAGAACACGACCACGTCGTCGGGCCCGGCGTCGGCGACGAGGGCCAGCGCGCGGCGCGCGGCCCGAAAGCTGTCCTCGGTCGGCAGCGGGTGACCGCCCGCGAGGACCTCCATCCCCTGGAGCGTCTCGTCGTCCCCGTTGGGCGGCACCAGCAGCCCCGAGACGCGGTCGATCACCGGCAATAGGGAGGTCAGGGCGCGGCTCGCCATCGGGCGCGCCGCCTTGCCGAACGCCACGACGAGCACGCGGCCGGTCGCCGGCAGCCGGTCGCGCAGCGCGTGAAGCTGCTCCGAGAGCCCGGCTTCGATCCGCGCCCGGACGTGGTCGAGCGTCGCGGCGTAGAGCCGGCGGAGCAGCGCCGCGTCGCCGCTCACGAGAGCGCCTCGGCGTTGACCGGGTGCTGCACGGCCTCGTCGCCGGTGAGCGCCGCTGCGCAGTCGCGCGCGGCGATCGCGCACATCTGGGCGCGCACGCTCGTGACCGCGCTGCCGACGTGCGGCAGCAGCACCACGTTGGGCAGCTGGAGCAGCGCGTCAGGGACGGCGGGCTCGTGCTCGAACACGTCGAGGGCGGCGCCGCCGATCAATCCCTCTTCGAGCGCGGCGATCAGCGCGGGCTCGTCGACGACCGCGCCACGGGACGTGTTGATCAGCACCGCGTGCCGCTGCATCGAGCAGAGCTGGGCGACGGAGATCAGGTGACGCGTGTCGGGACCGAGGGGGACGTGGAGCGAGACGAAGTCGCTCTCTGCGAGCAGCGTGTCGAGCGGGACCCGCCGCGCGCGCAGCTCCTGCTCGACGTCGGCGGGCGCTGGGCGGCGGCCGGCGTAGAGCACCCGCATGCCGAAGCCGCGCGCGCGCCGCGCGACGGCTCGACCGATCCGGCCGAGGCCGACGATCCCGATCGTGCGGCCGTGCACGTCGCCGCCGCACAGCAGGTCCACGTCCCAGCGGCGCCACTCCCCCGCGCGCAGGAAGCGCTCGGCCTCCGGCAGGCGGCGGGCCGCCGCGAGCAGCAGCGCGAAGGTCAGGTCCGCGGTCGCCTCGGTCAGGACGCCGGGCGTGTTCGTGACCAACACGCCGCGCTCGGTCGCCGCCGGGACGTCGACGTTGTCGTACCCGACCGCGACCTGGCTGATGACCTTGAGCCGCGGCGCTGCGCCGATCACAGCGCGCGTCATCGGGTCGGTCAGCTGGCAGACGACCCCGTCGGCGAGCGCGAGCTTGCGCGCCAGCTGGGCCTCGTCCATCACGTCGTACGTGTCCTGGTAGTCGACGACGCAGCGCTCCTGGAGGATCGAGATCGCCGCTGGATAGACGTGGCGGGTCACCAGCACGCGCGGCTTCATCCGGCGCAGATTAGCGGCGGCTGCCGCCTCGGCGCTATGGTCTGGGCGATGGCCGGTCGACGGTTCGCCTACTGCCGGGAGCCGCTCTGTCTGCTCGCTGCCGCGCTCTATGCGTGCAACCACTTCTGGTGGAAGCCCTGCACGCCCGGCGGAGACGCCTTCGTGCACTGCTACCTCGGCGACACGCTCTGCCTGCCCGTGCTGTTGCCCCTGACGCTCTGGCTGCAGCGCCGGCTCGGACTCCGCGACCACGACGGCGGGCCGACCTCGCGGGAATGGGTGGGTCACTGGGTGCTCTGGTCGATCTGCTTCGAGGTGCTCGGCCCGTGGCTGCCGCTGCTCGCCCCGGGGGCGGTGCCCGATCCGTGGGACGTGCTCGCCTACGCCGCCGGCGGCGCGGTGGGCGCGGTCGCCTGGAGCGGCGCGGCGCGGCCCCGCGGCGAGGAGCCAGGGTGCCGCGAGGCGTGCTCGGCGCGCGCCGTCGTCGCGGTCGCGGTCGCAGCCGCGGTGCTCTGCGTCTACCAGGTGCGCGTCCCGCCGCCGGTCAGCTAGGGCTGCCGCTGGACGGGCGGGCCCAGGAGCGGGATCGTGCGCGCATGCCCAGCCACTGCGTCGCCGCCGTCTGCAGCCTCGCCCTGATCGCCCCGGCGCAGCAGGTCGAAGACCTCGCCGGGCTGCTGCGGCCGGTGCGCGCGGCGCGCGGCGTGCCCGCGCTCGGCGTGGCCGTGCTGGTGGACGGCGCGCTCGCGGGGCTCGGCGTCGACGGCGTGCGCAAGGTCGGCGCAGCGGCACCGGTCGAGCGCGACGACCGGTGGCACCTCGGGTCGTGCACCAAGGCCATGACGGCGACGTGGCTGGCGATGCTGGTCGAAGACGGCCGCCTCCGCTGGGACACGACGATGGCCGAAGGACTCCCGGATCTTCGCGAGCGCCTCCACGAGAGCGCAGGCGCGATCACCGTCGCGCGCCTGCTGCAGCACCGCGCGGGCATCCCCGCGGCGCCGCCGCCCGCGCTCTGGGCCGAGCTGTTTCGCTACGAAGGCGGAGACCGAGCGGCGCGCACCGACGTCGCGCAGGCGCTGCTGGGCGCCGAGGTCGAGGCGCCGCTG
>CAZTQF010000402.1:0-3642 GCA_964615255.1 uncultured candidatus Brocadiaceae bacterium
CTTCTTGCAGCACGGGACCTGGACCTGGAGCACGGTCCCCCTGGGCAAGCAGCTGGGCGGCAAGACCGACGGGACCCTCTACTGGGACACCAAGCGCAAGCTGCTCTGCCGCCTGGGCGCGCAGTCCGACGCGGCCCACCGAGACCACTTCGTGCGCCACGTCCTGCGCGGCCAGCGCGGGGTCCCGGACCCCGAGATCCCCGCGGTGCGCGGCACGCCCTTCGTCGCCGCCTTCGACTCGCGGCGCGGCGCCCTGTGGGCCCTCTCCCGCACCGAGGTCCTCGAGACCGCCGCCGATCTGGTGCTGTTCGTCTGCACGGGCAACACCTGCCGGTCGCCGCTCGCCGAGCGCTTCGCGCGGCAGATGACGGCGACCGCGATGGGCGTCGACGAGGACCGCGTGCTGGCGCGGGGCCTGCGGTTCGCGAGCGCCGGCACCGCGACGATGGCGGGGATGCGCGCCAGCGACGGCAGCCTGGAGGCGGGCTCGGAGGTCGGCCTGGACCTCTCGGACCACGCGAGCCAGCCGCTCTCGCCCGACCTGTGGTCGCGCGCCGCCAAGATCTACTGCCTGAGCGAAGGCCACCGGCGCGCCTTGCTCGCAGAGGCGCCCCTCCCCGAGGACTGCGTCCTGCTGCTGCGCCCCGACGGCGGCGACATCGCCGATCCCTTCGGTGGGGACCTCGACGTCTACCGCGAAGCGCGCGACGAGATCGCGACGGCCGTGCGGGCGCGCATGGGCGACTGGTGGCCGTAGCGGACCAGGCGACGCCTGCACCCCGACGCAGATCGTGGCGGCGACGGGCGATGGCGCGCGCGGCGCTCGGCCTGGTCGCCGCCGGCGCGGCCTACCTCGGCGCGATCTGGATCCTCGGCGCGATCCCGGTCCACGCGGACTATCGGCCCGCAGACAGCGGCGTGACGATCGCGGTCGCGTCCAACGGCGTCCACACCGACTTCTACCTGCCGGCGCGGCACCCCGCGAAGGACTGGACGTCGTTCGCGCCGCTCGAGTCCCCCGCTGCGGCTCCCGCACCCTACGTGCTCATCGGCTGGGGCGACCGCGGGTTCTTCCTCGACACGCCGACCTGGGACGACCTCAGCGCGGCCACGGCGCTGGCGGCCGTGTTCTGGCCGACGCCCGCCGTCATGCACGTCTACCACCGCGATTGGCTGCCACTCGAGGGCGAGGCCTGCGCGCGGCTGCAGCTCCGCGAAGCGGAGTACCGGGCGCTCGTCGCCTACATCGAGAGAGGCTTCGCCCGCGACGAGCGCGGGGCGCCGATCCTGATCGCGGGCCGCAACTACACGCCGAGCGACGTGTTCTACGAAGGCACCGGCAGCTACCACCTGCTGCACACCTGCAACAACTGGGCGAGCGGCGCGCTCGCGGCGGCGGGCGTCCGCCAGCCGCTGTGGTCGCCGTTCGACGGCGCGATCTTCGCGCAGCTCGCGCGGGCGCGCTGAGCTAGGCCTTGTCGCCGACGCTTCGCCGCTGGTCGCGCATCAGGCGCAGATACTGGCGCTTGGTCATCATGGGGTGCCCCATGTAGTCCCCAGGGTCGGGGACGTCGCGGAGCACGACGGTGTCGCCGGCGAAGCGACAGTCCGACGAGATCTTGAGGTGGCCCGCGACGCCGACCTGGCCGGCGAGCACGCAGCGGTCCCCGATCGTGGTCGAGCCGGCGACCATTGCGCCCGCGGCCATCACCACGTCCTCGCCGATCGTGCAGTTGTGCGCGATGTGCACCAAGTTGTCGAGCTTGGTGCGCGCGCCGATCGTGGTGACGCCGAGTGTGCCGCGGTCGACGGCGCTGTTGGAGCCCACCTCGACGTCGTCGCCGCAGACCACGTGGCCCAGCTGCGGGACCTTGTGCCAGGTCGCGCCCTCGCGCGCGTAGCCGAAGCCGTCGCTGCCGACGACGGCGTTGGGCTGCAGGATGACGCGGTCGCCGAGCACGCAGTCGTGCCCGACCGTCGCGTTGGCGTGGATCAAGCAGTCCCTGCCCAGCCGGGCGCCGTCGCCGACCGCAGCCCCGGCCTGCACGGAGGAGCCGGCCCCGACGCGGGCGCGGCCGACGCTGGCGTTCGGCCCGACGTGGACCGGCTGCTCGAGCTGGGCCTCGGGGTGCACGAACGCGGTCGGGTGGATCGCGTGTTCGCGGGCGAGCGGCAGCGGGTGGAAGTGCATCGCCACCTTCGCGTAGGCGACGTCGACGTCGGCGACGACGACGAGGCTCGCAGCGGTCTCGAACTCCTCGGCGGCCAGCACCGCGCCGGCGGCGGTCTCGCGCGCCATCTCCTGGTAGCTGGGGTGGCGGACGAACCCGATCCGATCAGCCGCCGCCTGCCGCAGGTCGCACAGCCCGACGACCCGGCGCGCGCCGTCGCCGACGAGCCGCCCCCCGACCAACTCCGCCAACTCGGCCACAGAGACTTCCGTCATGGCCGGCGATTATGCAGTTCGAGCAGCCGACTTGCTGCCTCTAGTCGGCGGCTCTTCGACCACTGCGGATCGAACGGGACCCGGTCCCCGAGCGTGGCCCGGAGCGCTGCGCCCGCGAGCGCGCAGACCTCCCGGTCCTCGTCCGTCATCAGGTCCGCCAGCAGCGGCGCGCAGCTGGCGTGCGCGTGCGTCCGGAGCGCCCGCGCGATCTCCCGCCGCGCCGGCGCCTCCAGGGTGGCCGTCGCCGCGCGCAGGCCGCGGGGCAGCGGCAGCTCACGGTTCCAGAACCGGAGCAGCTCGCGCCAGCGCCCGGCCGGCAGCAGCGCGCGCGCGATCTCCTGCAGGACGAACGGATCGCACAGCTCGCGCAGCGCGAGCCCCTCGTCGGTCGTCAGCGGGCCGCGCGCCAGCGCCTGCACCAGCGCGCGCGCGCAGCGGCTCGCGAACCGCGCGCGCAGCGCCACCGCCAGCGGGTTCTCGCCGCTGCAGCGGCGCGCGAGCCGATCGGACACGACCACGCGGCATTCGTCCTCGAGGTCGCCGAGCGGCGCCGTCGGCGTCGGCAGCGAGCGGAAGACCGGCGGCAGCGCGGCGAAGAACGTCGGGTCGAGCGCGTGCGCGCAGCGGCTCTGCAGCCGCGGGTCCCGCAGCGAGACGCCGTCCGCGTCCGCGAGGCCGAGCGCGGCCTGCAGCCAGGGCGTGGGCGCTCCGCTCGCGACGAAGCGCAGGCCGATCTGCTGGGCTGCGGCCCGGCCAGAAGCGTCGTCCGCGAGCTGCAGGAGCTGGGCGTGCGCCGCTTCCAGATCCGCGCGGCGGCGGCTCCACCAGCCCAGCAGCTCGTCGCCTTGGCCCGCGCGGTCCAGGCTCACCAGCGAGCGCCCGAGCGCCGCTTCGACCGTGCCGGGCGCGGCGCCGGCGAGGCTCCCGTCCGAGAGCTCGCCGACGCACGCCTGCTCGATGTCGGCGGCGCCGCCCAGGTGCGCCCGGTGCAGCGCCCAGCCAACGCGGCTGTCGGACAACGCAGCGGCTTGGACGACCGGCCGCTCGGCGCCGGCGACGAGCACCGCCGCGTCGCCGACGCGGTAGAGCCCCGCCCAAGGGTGGGCGCGGCGCGCGGCGGCGAGCAGGCGCTGCAGCAGGTCCGGGGCGACGCGGTCGAGGGCCAGGGGCTGCAGCACGAGTCCGTCGCCCGCGAC
>CAZTQF010000403.1:0-3639 GCA_964615255.1 uncultured candidatus Brocadiaceae bacterium
CTACTTTCCGCGCGCAGACACGGCTGCTGCGACGCCTGCGGGCCCGATCGGAGCGCGACCGCGCGGCGCGCTGCGCCCGCTCTCCTTGAGCTCGGCGAGGTGCGCCTGCATGCGCGCGCGGCGCTCGGGCTCGCGGAAGTAGAGGTTGACGGTCTCGCCGGGATCGCTCGCCAGATCGTAGAGCTGTGCGGGCGCGTCGGGCGCACGCTCGGCGAGCGCGTACTGCTTCATGACGCCGCGGTCGTAGCGGTTGCCGCCCGAACCTTTGTGGTCGAGGTACTTCCACGCGCCCTCGCGCAGCTGGAACTGGCCGCGGAAGCTCTGCGTCAGCAGGTGCGGACGGATGCTCTCTGCAGCGTCCTGGGTCCCGAGCATGGCGGGCAGCATGTCGAAGCTGTCGCGCGCCTGGTCGTCCGGGAGCCGGAAGCCGACCACCGAGGCGAGCGTCGCGAAGATGTCGGTCGTGCTGGTCAGCTGATCGCTGACGACGCCGGCAGGGAACCGGCCGGGCCACCACGCCAGGAACGGCACGCGGTGGCCGCCCTCCCAGCCGTCACGCTTGACGCCGCGCCAGCCGCCGGCGGCGTCGTGGTCGTGATCCTTGCGCATCCAGTCGACGTGCAGCGTCTCTGGCCCGTTGTCGGAGTTGAACAGCACGATGGTGTCGTCGGCGACGCCCTGCGCTTCGAGCAGGTCGAACACGCGGCCGACCAGCGCGTCGAGCTCCTCGACGAAGTCGCCGCGCGGACCGCCGGCGCTCCGGCCCGCGAACTCCTTGGCCGGCAGCACCGGCGCGTGACAGATCTGGGTCGAGAGCAGCAGGAAGAACGGCGCTTCGGGGTGCTCTTCTTTGTGCGACGTCAGGAACGACTTCGCCTTGTCGAAGAACAGCAGGTCGGCGTCGACGAACCGGTAGCCCTCGGCCATCCAGCCCTCGTCGTTGTCCCAGCGCCACTTGCCGCCTGGATTGGGCAGCGTCGCGCGCTTGTGCCGCTTGCTCGCAGGCACGGGCACCATGCCGTCTTCGATGTAGATGTAGAGCGGGTCGGTCGTCGGGCAGTTGGGCGTCACGAAGGACCGGTCGAAGCCGCGCGCGTTGGGGCCGTCGACCAAGGGCGTGCTCTTCTCGTAGTCGATCAACAGCGAGTTCTCGAAGCCGCCGCCGAGCCGCTCGCCGTTGGCGTCCCGCCACGTGAGCCCGACGTGCCACTTGCCGAAGACCCCGGTGCGGTAGCCCACCTGTTGGAGCATCTGGCCGAGGGTCAGCGTGCCGGGCTTGAGGTAGCTCGGCCCCCCGGGACCTTCCCACGCGCCGCCGCCGCGGCCGGTCGAGCGGTAGATCTGCTGCCCGGACAAGAGCCCGTAGCGCGACGGACTGCAGATCGTCGACGGGCTGTGGGCGTCGGTGAAGCGCACGCCCTCGGCCGCCATCCGGTCGAGGCGCGGCGTCCGGTAGGCCGCGTCGGGGTTGTAGCAGGACAAATCGCCGTAGCCGAGGTCATCGGCGTAGACGATCACGATGTTCGGCAGCGCAGGCGCGCCTCCCGCCGCCTGCGCCGGCGCGACCGCCGCGAGCAGCGCGGCCGCGAGCGGCCCCATCCAGGAGGCGGACGGCATCGCGCTACTGGATCGTCTTCCAGTTCTTGGCGACGAACTTGCCGTCCTTGATCTCGCCGTTCGCCTTGATCTTGGCGCCGGCGGCCTTGTTCCGGCACCACTCCATCTTGCCGAGCTTGGGGTGCAGGATCGGGATGTAGTTGCCCTCGATCATGACGAAGTTGCCGCAGTGCCCGACGCCGTCGATGGAGCAACCGCACTTGACGTCGTAGGTGGCGACCTCGTCGAGGGCGCGATCTGCGGGCGCGGCGGCCGCCGCCTTCTGCGGCGCCTCGGCGGGCTGCGGCTCGCTGGGCTTCTCGGCGGTGCAGGCGAACAAGAAAAGCGGCGCGCTGAGCACCAGCTTGCGGAGCGAGGAGAACGTCATGCCGAGATGCTACGGCCAGCGAGGATCCGAGGGAAACCCGCTCGCAGACCGTCGCCGCAGCAGGGCCCCGATCAGGCCGACGCCCGCCTGGACCGATCGGAGTCCAGCTGCACGCTGCCCGTGCGCAGCAGGCGCAGCGCGATCTGGTGCTCGTCGCGCGTGCGGCAGGAGACCGAGACCAGCACCTGACCGCGCTGCAGGCCGCGCACCGCGGCGGCGAGGCGGGGGTTCACGAGCCCCGCGCCGACGATCCCCGACATCACCGCGCCGATCAGCGTCCCCATGAAGGCGCCGCAGACCAGCCCGCAGCGCGGCGACATGTCGAGCAGGCTCCAGGTCACGTAGCCACAGACCAGGCCCATCGTCGCGCCGAGGCCGACGCCGATCTGGAGGCCGCGCCGCCCGTCTGACTCCGCCCACGTGCAGTTGCTCATCAGGCCGTCGAGGATGCGCGCCCGCGACGCGCTCGACCGACACTCGAACAGCTTGACCTTGGCGTAGCCGAGCCCGAAGTCGGGCAGCTCGACCAGCGCCGCCTGGGCGGTCTCGCGGTCGGGGTAGGTGGCGAAGGCGGCGTAGCTGTAACCCATGGCGTGGCCGGGGACGGGCGGCGCATCCTAGCACGCACCCGAACGTCTTCGCGCGGCGCGCGCGCGCGGATGCCCTTGACGACTTGGCCACAGGGACGCATCCGGGCCGCATCCGCGCCGCGGCCCCTGCGATACGCTCAAAGACCATGTCGCTCCTCCTCGCAGGCCTCGCGCTCGCGCTGTCCGCGCCGCCGCAGGCGCCCCAGCAGACCCCCGACCCCGAGGCCACGCCGGCCGGCCGGACGACCTACCTCGGTCGCGAGGTCGCGCACACGATGCACTGGGCGGGCGCCGGATGGCTGATGCGCGCCACCCGCGAAGAGGAAGAGAACGGCGTCGCGCTGCGCGACTGGCTCGCGGTCTCGCCGGGGCAGTCCGTCTGCGACCTGGGCTGCGGCAACGGCTACCACACCGTGCCGCTCGCCGAGCAGATCGGCCCCCGAGGCACGATGTTCGCTGTCGACCTGCAGCCGCAGATGCTGGTGATGCTCGAGCAGCGCCTCGACGAAGCGGGACTGGACAACGTCGAGTTCGTCGAGGCGACGGTCGACGACCCCAAGCTCCCGGCGCGCTCCTGCGACCTGGTGCTGATGGTCGACGTCTACCACGAGCTGTCCCACCCCGTGCTGGTGATGCAGCGCGTCCGCCGCGCGCTCAAGGAGCGCGGCGAAGTCGTCCTGGTCGAGTTCCGGGCCGAGGACCCGAACGTCCCGATCAAGCCCGAGCACATGATGAGCAAGGCGCAGATCGTCCGGGAGATGGCGAGCCACGGCTTCGCGCTGTCGCGCGAGACCGACGACCTGCCGTGGCAGCACGCGATGGCGTTCCGCCCTGTCGCCGAGATCCCGAAGGACTTTGCGCCGCGGCAGGTCCTGCGTGGGTTCGCGGCCGCCGTGCGCGGCGTCGATCGACGCGTCGCGCAGGCATACCTGGCGCGCGGCGTGATGCTGCCCGAAACGCTGACGCCCCCGCGGGACGGCGCGCCGTTCACGATGGTCTCCGACGGCGCCGACGCCGTGCGCGCGGCGTGGCCCGACCGCCAGGTGGTCCTGGGCAGAGGCCGCG
>CAZTQF010000404.1:0-3633 GCA_964615255.1 uncultured candidatus Brocadiaceae bacterium
GACGAACAAGAACATCGCGAGGTGGTCCCGGAGCGCGCCGTCGTCCACGGTGCGGTCCAGCTCGCGCAGCGCGTCGAGCACGGTCCCGGACGTCGGCAGGTCGGTCTTCTCCTGGTTGAAGAAGCCGATGCGGAGGTTGTGCGCGTGCTTGAGCGCGCCGCCCGACGGCGCGCCGTCTCGCGCCAGCACGCGGAGCAGGGTGGTCTTGCCAGCACCGTTGCGCCCGAGCAGCGCGGTCACCTCGCCGAACCAGACGCGGAACGCGCCGCCTTCGATCAGCCGCTTGTCTCCGGCCGACACCCGCAGCCCCTCGGCTTCGATCGCGGCCTGCCCCTGCTGACCCCGCGTGGTCTGGCCGAAGGTGAGCTTCATCTGCGCCCGCTTGCCGCGCGGTTTGCCGATCAGCTGCAGGCGCTGCAGCCGCTTGAGGCGCCCCTTGGCCTGGGCGGTCTTCTGGCCGGCGATGTTGCGTCGGATGAAGTCCATCTCCTTGGCGACGAACTCGGCCTGGTTCTTGTGCTGCCGCTGCAGCGCCAGCAGCGCCTGGTCGCGCTGCTTTCGGTAGGCCGAGAAGTTGCCCTTGTAGCGCGTCGCGACGCCGTCTGAGACCTCGACGATCGCGTCTGCGACGCCGTCGAGGAAGCGCCGGTCGTGGCTGACGACGACCACGGCGCCGGGGTAGCGCCGCACGAAGTCCTCGACGAACTCGATGCCCTGCAGGTCGAGGTGGTTGGTCGGCTCGTCGAGGACCAGCAGGTCCGCGGGAGTGGTCATCAGGATCGCCAGCTGCACGCGCGACTTCTCACCGCCGCTGAGCACAGAGACGTCCTTGTGCAGGTCGCCCTCAGGGAAGCCGATGCCGCTCAGCACTTTTTCCACGCGGTGTTTCCGGTCGTAGCCGCCGCCCGCCTCGAACGCTGCCTGCAGCTCGCCGTAGGCGGTCAGCGCGCCGTCGCTGCCTTCGGCCATCTCGGCCTCGAGTGCGCGCATCCGGGCTTCCAGGGCCGCGTGTTCGCCGGTGCCGTGCTGAACCAGCTGCTCGATGGTCGTGCCCTGCGGCATGGCAGGCATCTGCGCCCCGTAGGCGATCCGGAGGTGGCGGCGGCAGTTGCGGCTGCCGGAGTCGGCGTCGTCCACGCCCGCGAGGATGCGGATCATGGTGGTCTTGCCGGCGCCGTTGTCCCCGACGACGCCGACGCGGTCGGTCTCGTCCACGCGCAGCGACAGCCCGTCGAGCACGGGGAAGTCGCCGAAGCGGCGCGTGATCTTCTCCAGGCTGACGAGCGTCATCGGGTCGCCAGGATAGCAGCCCGAAGCGCGAAGTCGCGTCAGCCCTGCGGCGCCGGCTGTCGGCGCAGCAGCGCCTCGATCTTGGCGGCGAGCTCGTGGCGTTGGAACGGTTTGGCGAGCGCGTCGCCGAACCCTTCGGCTGCGAACGCCGCCATCGTCCCTTCGTCGGAGTAGCCGCTCACCGCGAGCAGGAGCGCGCCGGGATCGATCGCGAGGAGCGCGCGGGCGGTCTCGAGCCCGCCGAGTCCGCCGGCGACCTTGAGGTCCAGGGTGACGACATCGAACGGCGCTCCTTCGGATCGCGCCCGCTCGAACGCAGCGATTGCGTCCTCGCCCTTGGCGGTCTCGACGACCGCGTGGCCGAGAGCGCGGAGCATGCGGGCGAGCACGTGTCGCACGTCGTCGTCGTCGTCCATGACGAGCACGCGCGCCGCGGTCGCGGCGGCTGTGCCGGGCCGCGGCAGCTCGACGACTGGCTCTGCTTCGCGAGCTGCGGGCAGCAGCAACCGCACCGTCGTGCCGAACCCCGGGCTCGACGTCAGGTGCACCTTTCCCCCGTGGCGGGTGACCGTGGAGTGCACGACGCCGAGCCCGAGCCCCGCGCTGTCTTCGCGCGTGCTGTAGAAGATCTCAAACGCGCGCTCGCGCTGCTCGTCGTGCATGCCCGGCCCGTCGTCCGCGACCGTCAGCTCCAGCCAGCGAGGTGGTTCGTCGGATCCGTCGCAGCCCTCGGCGCGGAGCGAGAGCGTCAGGTTGCCGCCCGGTGTCGCGTGTTCGCGCGCGTTGTCCAGCAGGTTCTGCAGGGCCTGCGCAATCTGCTCGGGGTCCACGTCGGCCAGCGGCAGCGTGCCCTCGACGTCGAAGTGGAGCTGCAGGCCGCTGCCCTCCATGGCGCGAGCCGTGACCGCTTCGAGCAGCGCCGCGAGGTCGGTCGGGCGCTTGGCCGGCGCTCCCCCGGCCGAGAACGTCGCCAGCCGGTTGGTCAGGCCGGCTGCGTGGTCGATGGTCTCGCGCGCTGCCGCGAGCTGCTGCAGCAGATCGGCGTCGAGCCCGCCTTCGTCCGCGAGCAGGTCGAGCGTGCCGCCCAAGACCGTCAGGTCGTTGTTGAAGTCGTGCGTGACGCGGGCGGCGAGTCCGCCGATCGACGCCAGCCGCTGCTGGCGCGCGACCTCCTGTTCGAGTGCCACCCGATCTGTCACATCCCGGAGCGCGATGACGGCGCCGCGCTCGCTGCGCTTGAGCTGCGTGACCGCGCCTTCGATCGAGCGCGTGCGACCTCCGAGCTGCACGCGGTCCAGGCGGAGCTCGCCGCGGGCAGGGAGCCGGAGCTCTGGGACCAGGTCGTCCCACCTTCGCCCGACCGCGTCCTCCTCAGAGATCCCGGTGAGCGCCGTCGCGGCGGCGTTCCAGTGGACCACCGCGCCGCCGGCGTCGGCGGCGACCACGGCGTCGTGGACGCTGTCGAGCGTGCGCTCCAGGCTGTCGCGTTCTTTCGCGAGGTCTCGCTGCGCCTCGCGGAGCTGCCGCGTGCGCTCCTCGATCGCCTGTTCGAGCCGCCGCGCGTAGCCGGCCATGTAGATGCAGCGCCCGATCCGCCAGACGAGCAAGCCCGCGGCGAGTCCGATCACCAGCGGCATCCACCAGCGCGCCAGGAGCGAGGGCTCGACGGCTGCGTCGTGCCAGCCTGAGAGCGGGCGCGGAAACGGTAGCGAGGCTTTGGGGAGGAGAGACATCACGACGCAGGGCTCGGCAAAGGGGGCGTCCGCGCGCGGCCAGGAGGCACTGCCGCGCGCTTGACGGACATGTATACGGATGCGGTCGACGAAGCGTGGTACGCAGTACGGCGTAATGAGCATCCGCTATGGGCCACGGCGGGCGTTGTTCCTGGGTCGCGAGGTGGTTCGTTCGGCTGCCAGCGCAGAGGATGCCGGCATGCACAGAGCCTGCTCGATCCTGTTCCACGCCGCCCTCGCCCTCGCCGCGCCGGCGAGCGCGCAAGACGAAGGCGCCCAAGGCCCGCCCGAGCTCTCCGGGCCCTGGGAGCGTGCCCACACCCGGAACCTCGACGGCTCGGTGCTGCACTACCGGTCGTTGCTCGACCACGTCGTGCTGCGCGACGAGAAGGGGGCAGCGACGGCCGAACTCTGGCACACCGCCTACTTCCGGGTCGACGCCGACGGCGAGCGCGATCCGACCCGGCCGCTGATCTTCGCCTACAACGGCGGGCCGGGGTCGGCGAGCTACTGGCTCCACATGGGCGTGATGGGGCCGCGGCGCGTCGTCACCCCCAACGTCGGGCCCCAAGCCGGGCCGCCGTATCCGCTCGGAGACAACCCGGCCTGC
>CAZTQF010000405.1:0-3630 GCA_964615255.1 uncultured candidatus Brocadiaceae bacterium
CAAGCAGGAGCGCAGCGAGCAGATCGAGGCGCCCCGCCTGCTGGTCTACAACAACACGCGGGCGTCGATGCACTTCCTGCGGAACATCAGCTACATCCGCGACTTCGAGGTCGAGATCGCCCAGGCGGCCGCGGTGGCCAACCCGGTCATCGGCACGGTGCACGACGGCGTCGCGCTGGACGTCCGCCCGGTCGTCGACAGCGACCTGAAGTTCATCACGATGGAGCTCCGCCCCACCGTGATGGCGCTCTCGCTGCCGATCCCGACCTTCACCACGACGCTGGGCGTCGGTCAGCCGATCTCGAGCCAGCTGCCCGAGGTGACCCTGCAGCGCGTCCGCACCACCGTCACCGTCCCGGACGGCAGCACGATGATGCTCGGCGGCATGCGCCTCGTGGAGCGTCAGAACCTGCGCTCGACCGTCCCGCTGCTCGGCAGCCTGCCGGGCCTCAGCTGGCTGTTCAGCCGCAACGGCACCTCGGTCCAAAACCGCAAGATGCTCATCCTGATCCGCAGCAAGATCGTGCTCATGGAAGAGCTCGAGCCGGATCCGGAGACCCTGCCGACCGACATCCTCTCCATGCGGTAACCCGCGAGAGACACCTGCCTCGGCCAGACGGCCGAGCGGCTCGAGCGCGGCCGGCGTCAGCAGACGCCGGCCGCTGCTGGTTTTGGCGCCGGTGACCGCCTGCCGCCCTGCGCTGGCCGGCGGACCGCCGCCTTGGATCACGTGAACCCGTCGCTATACTGCGCCGTTCACCCCTCGACGGTGCTCGGCGTGGAAGCCCGGGCGCCGGTCGCGCCCCCCACCTCGGCGCCGCCCACCCTCGTGGGCGCCGCTCCGTCCAACATCCTTCGGTTCCCGAACCCCTGCAGCCCTTCTCTGCAGCCAACCATCGGAGTCTGTCTGTGATCAGCCTTTCTGCGCGCCTGCCCGGCGCCAAGCCCGCGGCGCTCCTGCTCGCGCTGGCGACGCTCTCGTCCTCCCTGTTCGCCCAGGACAAGCTCGGGCGCGAGATCAACTTCGTCCGGGCGCTGGCCAAGGACATGCGCTTCATCGAGCTCGCCAAGGCCGAGGCCGACCGCCTCGCGGGTGCGTTCCGCGGCGCAGGCGATCAGGACAAGATCGCGCAGCTGGCGGTCGAGGTCGCGTACTACGGGGCGCGCTCGCGCAGCGACCGCGGTCAGCAGCGCGCGCTGTTCAAGGAGACCGTCGAGAAGTCGCAGGAGTTGATCGGCCGCTCGTCCGACGGCGACGTCAAGCTGCAGGCGCAGTCGACGCTCGCCAACGCGACGCAGGACTTCGGGCAGTTCCTGATCGAGGAACTCGACATCGCCCGCTCGGAGTCGCCGGAGCGCGTCGCGGAGCTGCAGGCCGAGGCCATCGACGTCCTCAAGGCAGGCAAGGAAGCCTGCCGGGACGTGCGCAACGCGCTCGAGAGTCAGCGCAACGACCCGCAAAAGGAGATCGAGTTCTTCCTGATGTGGATGAAGGAGGCCGTGCTCACCCGCGAGCAGGCAAAGGCGGACAAGGAGAACCGCGGCGTGCTGGTCGACCGCTCGGTCGAAGAGCTCGAGGAGATGGTGCTCGAGTCCGGCGAGGAATCGGCGCTCGGCCTGCGCGGCCTGTTCGAGATCGCGCAGTGCTACGAGGTGAAGGGCGAGATCGGCGAAGCCATCCAGTGGTACACCGACACCATCGAGCAGATCACCACGGCGCTCGAAGAGGCTCAGGAGGGCAACCTCGACCTGAGCTTCGAGATGCAGGGCTTTCTGTTCGGCATGATGCAGGAGGTCTACGTGCGCGCCGGTGAGACGATGGCGCGCGAAGGCGCCGACGGCACCGCCGAGCTGTTCGCGAACTTCCGCGGCCACATCGAGGCGTTCGGCGAGGAAGGCGACGTCTTCGACGTCGTCTCCGACGGCTACGGCCACCTGATGCTGCTCGCGGAGAGCCGCTGGAAGGCCGAGTCCGGCGACCCGGAGAAGGTCCAGGAGGCGCTCGCGATGACGCAGCGCATCAACGACAAGCACCCCGCCGACTACGTCGGCGTCAAGGCGAAGGCCGTGCTCGCCGACATCCTGGCGCTGCAGAAGAACCTGGTCTCGGGCGCGCTGCTGTTCGAGGTCGGCAAGGGCGACCTGCAAAAGAAGAACTACGAGCCCGCGATCAAGAGCCTGCGCGCCGCGATCGCCGCGATGACACCCGCTGAGAAGCAGGAGCTGGGCATGGAGGCCTACCTGATGATCGGCAACGCCTACCGCCGCACCGACCGCCAGCTCGAGGCGATCCTCGCGCTGGTCGAAGGCGCCCGGCTCTACGGCGACAAGGCCGACCCGACGTCGAACGACGCCGGCGACGCGATCGACCGCGCGGTCTCGGCGCACAAGCGCGAGACCAAGGACGACGCCTACTTCCAGACCTTCTGGAACGACGCGATCAACGAGGCGGCCAAGATCAACACGGGTGGCGCCGACAAGGTCGCCTTCAAGGAAGGCACCAAGCTCTTCAACGAGCGCAAGTGGGTCGAGGCCGCCGAGCAGTTCGCCAAGGTGACGCCCGAGTATGTCTACTACGAGCAGGCGGCGGTGCGCGTCGCGCGCGCCTACGCGTCGGCCGGCGACTTCGCGAAGTCTCGCGCGGCCCTGACCGCCTACCGGAAGTTTGTCGCTGAGAACGAGCTCCACGCCCGCGACACGGGCAAGCAGCAGGTGCGACAGCTCGCGCTCGCCTCGGGCGCCTACAACGACGTGCAGATCGCCTACTACGAGGCCCGCGGGAACAAGGCGTTCGGCATCGAGCGTGACCTCGCCAAGTACGGCGCCGCGGTCGAGGCGGTGAACAGCTTCTTGACCAACTACGCGGCCGACGGCGAGGCCTACGTGCCCCAAGTGCTCGCCTTCCTTGGCCGGCTGCACGTCGACACGGGCGCGCTCGACCAGGCCGAGCAGGCCTACACGCAGCTGAAGACCAAGGACGCGACGCGCGCCGCGCGCCTCGCGACCGAGATCTTCCAGGAGTACCAGAATCAGGTGAAGGGCCTGATCGCCGAGCGCGACAAGGGCATCGCCGACGGCAAGACCGACGCGCAGCTCGCCGAGCAGAACGCCGCCATCGACGCCGCGCAGCGCGAGCTGACGGCGCTCGGCACGGACTACATCAAGAACTCGCCGGAGCCGCAGCTGGCCATCCTGGTCAACACCATGCTGGCCTGGGAGCAGCTCGCCGAGTGGGAGCGCGTGGACGAGGTCGCCAAGCAAACGCTCGAGCGCTACGGCGACGTCTCGGACGAGCAGTCCAAGCGCGTCGTCGACCAGCTGGTCCGGCCGATGGTCGGCGAGGCGCTGCTCCAGCAGCGACGCTTTCAGGAGGCGTACGACATGCTGATCGCCGCTGAGGAGGCCAACCCCGCGCAGTGGGAGCTCAAGCGACAGATCGCCCGCGCGCTGGGTGGCTGGTTCGAGTTCTCGAACACGGGCGCGGCGGTGCGCGAGCCCGGGCTGGACCGCCCGGTCGAGGCCTACATCCGCTACTACGGCGATCCCGAGAAGTCGTACCGGATCTGGGCGACGCGCCCGGACATCAAGAAGTTCAGCCTCGAGTGGTACCGCGTCATGTGGGAGTCCTAC
>CAZTQF010000406.1:0-3616 GCA_964615255.1 uncultured candidatus Brocadiaceae bacterium
GCACGGTGACGGCGCCGTTGGAGACCGTCAGCGCGTAGGCGGCCTGCGGATCGAGGTCTTCCGGCCACTCCGGCCGCGCGGGGAGCACCTCCTCGCAGAGCCACGCGATCGCCGGTGCGCCGCCGCGGTGTTCGCTGGCGGCGAAGACGGCGTGCAGCTGCGGGGCCTGCGCGTGCAGGGTCGCGCAGAGCGCGGCGCAGGTCAGCGCGCCGAGGGCGCTGCTAGTAGGCGCGGTCATGGCCATGGCCTGCCGCGTCCAGCTCGTCGACGCCTTGTTCGGCCGGCTGCTCCCACAGCGAAGGTGTCTCTTCGTCGTCGTACTCGTCGTCGCCGAGGTCGACCGCCTCGTCCTGGTGGCCGACTTCGTCTTCGTGGTCGGCGTAGTACTCGTCCGAGTGACTCGCGAGCGCTGCGGCCGCTTCCCCTTCGGCCAGCAGCGCGCGGCTGCGCAGCGACCGCTGGATCATCCAGAGTCCGAACAAGAGTGCTGCGGGGATCGCGACGAGCGCGACCTTGTCGGTCGTGCGGCGCTCGCTCCACCACTGCAGCGCGCGCGCGCCCAGGGCCGCGGCCTGGTCCGTTACGCCGCCTCCCTCACCGGGCGCAGCTGCGGCGCTGCCTCGGAGCTGGGTGATCGCGACCTCGATCAGCGGCCGGAGCTGGGCATCCTCGCGCGTCAGGCGCGCCTCGAGCGCGGCGACCGACCGCGGCGCGCGCAGCTCGGTGAGGCGCGTGATGGCGTAGCGCCGCAGCAGCGGCGCCCGGTGACCGAGGACGGCGATCAGGGCCGTGGTCTCGCGGCGGGCGTCGAGCTTTGGCGACAGCTCCTGGAAGGCGTAGGCGAGCGCCTCGCCGCAGTCGGGGGCGCCGCTGCGGTCGAACGCGGTGGCCATGCGGAGCAGGTGCTGCGACGCGCCGAGGTCAGCGAGCGCGACGAGCGCCGCCTTGGCGTCGGTCGCCTCCTCGCTGCCGTCGCGGCGGGCGGCCTCGTGCACGACGCGCAGCAGCGGCTCGACGGCCGTGGGGCTGCGGAGCTCGCCGAGCAGGGTCGCAGCGACCGTGCGCACGGCGCGGTCCGGGTCCTCTAGCGCGCGGAGCGCTGCGGGCGTCGCTGCTAGGTCCTGCTGCTGGAGCAAGCCGTGCATGCCGTGCAGGCGCGCCTCCGTGTGCGGGCTCTCGGTCGCGACGCGCGGCAGCGACGCCACGTGGCTCGGGTTGCGGCTGTTGGCCAGCAGCCACGCCGAGCGCGCCGCGACCGCGGGGTCCGCCGCCAGCGCCAGCGACACCAGCGCGTCGGCGTCTGCGTATTCGCCGGCGTCCTCGAGCTGCGCGAGCTGTGCGCGCGGATGCTGCGCGAGCGGCGCCGCTGTGGCGGGCGCGGGCGCCTGCGGCGAAGCCAGCGCGACCAGACAGATCTCGATCAAACCCATAGCAACCACACTCCTGCTCCGACATCGGCTGGTCGGCGCAGGCGGCTGCAGGGCTGTTGTCCGGGCGTTCGAAACTGCGACAGCTGCGGCGGCGTGGCGGCAGCAGCGCCGGGCGTCGCTACGGCCCGAGGAGGCCGTCGACGGCGTCGGTGAGGCTCTTCATCCCCCCGCGCTTGCCCAGCGCCATCGCGTCCGCCTTGCCCATGCCATCGAGCCAGCACGCCTTGAGCGCGAGCATCGCGCCGACGCGGTTGCTGGACGCGCAGCTGACGAGCACCAGGTCGTCGCCGTAGCTGTCGAGCTTCGCCGCGAACGCCTCGACGTTCGCGCGCGTCAGCCCCTTGCCGCCGGCGATCTCGAGCCGCTCGAACGAGACGCCGGCCGCGGCGGCGCGGTCCTCTTCCCAGCCGGTGCCGCCCTCGCTCTTGACGCGGAGGTGCAGGACGTGGGTGACGCCGGCCGCCTGGAGCTGATCGAACTGCGCTTCGGTCGGCTGGCCGGAGCAGAGCACGTTCGGCAAGGGGCGGGTCAGGTTGCGGATCCCGAGCGCCGGGACCGCGGTGCCTGCGGCGCCGGCGCTGTCCGGGGCGGTGGAGGTCGGGTCCGGAGCGCCGCAGGAGGTCAACAGCAGCGTCGCGGACAGGCAGAGAAGTCGAAGCATGCCAGAGCGATACCCGATCTGCGGGCGGGAACGAACGACGAGGTTGCGCCGCTTTCGCCGCCCCGCGATCGTCGCGCCATGCGCCGGCCCGCCGTCCGTGTCCTCTCCGCGCTCTTGATCGCAGCTGCCGCGACCGCGCAGCAGGTCGACTGGCTGCTCGATCCATCGCCGTACCGGGCCCAGCTCCGCGAGGAGGGAGATCAGATCCTGCTCGAGAACGGCTTGGTCCGGCTCCGTGTCCAGCAGGAGCCGCTGGCGCTGGTCGGAGTCGAGCAGCTCACCTCAGGACAGCAGTTGCTACGCGCGGCGGCGCCGCTCGGCGAGTTCGTGGTGGACGGTCGGGTCGAGCGCGTCGGCGGCCTCGTCGGCCAGCCCAACCGCGCGTTCCTGCTCCCCGAGTGGCTGGCGCAGATGGAGCGCGACCCCGCCGCGGTCGCGGCGCCGGCTCGACTGCGCGGCGACGGGGAGATCGCGGCGCGGTTGGAGTGGCGTCAGACCCGCTACGCGAGCTCGCGCGCGGTGTGGCCGCCGCGCGGTCGCCACGTCAGCTGGGGCCTCGACGCCGGCGACCACGAGGTCGTGCTGCACCTCGAGCTCTACGACGGTCTGCCGCTGTTCTGCCACTGGCTGGAGTGGCGCAACACAGGCGACGCGCCGCGGACGATCGACCGGTTCACGTCGCTGCGGCTGCCGGTGGTCGAGGCCGAGTCGCGGGTCGAGCCGCAGCGCATGGGGGTGCGGCTGCCCAACCTCTACGTCGAGACCGACTTCAGCTTTCACGCGATGACCGGCGCGGACGGCAGCTCGCACTGCGTGCGGTGGACCACCGACCCCGCCTTCGGCACGCAGGTCAACTACCGCAAGGAGACGCTCTGCGTGCTCGAGGTCGGCCCCGAGCTCGGCCCCTCGCAGACCCTCGCGCCGGGCGACACGTTCTCGACCTTCCGCACCTGGGTGCTCGCGCCCGACAGCGAAGACCGCGAACGGCGCTCGCTGGCGCAGCGGCGGATGTATCGCGCGATCGCGCCGTGGAGCACCGAGAACCCCCTGATGATGCACGTGCGCAGCGCGCAGCCCGACAAGGTGCGCGCCGCGATCGATCAGTGCGCCGAGGTCGGGTTCGAGATGGTCATCCTGACGTTCGGCAGCGGCTTCAACATCGAAGACGATCGTCAAGAGAACCTCGACCGCTGGAAGGACCTGGCCGACTACGCGCACCAGCGCGGCGTGCAGCTCGGCGGCTACTCGCTGCTGAGCAGCCGCAAGATCCAGCCGGAGACCGACAACTGCATCAACAAGGACACCGGCAAGCCAGGCGGTCAGGTGTTTGGCCACGCGCCGGCGCTGGCCAGCGCGTGGGGGCAGGACTACTTCAAGAAGCTCTACCGCTTCTACGAGTACACCGGCTTCGACCTGCTCGAGCACGACGGCAGCTACCCCGGCGATCACGACGCGATGGCGCGGCCGCCGCTGCAGAAGGGCTACGCCGACTCGCGCTGGGTGCAGTTCTCGATCATCCGCGACT
>CAZTQF010000407.1:0-3598 GCA_964615255.1 uncultured candidatus Brocadiaceae bacterium
ACTGGCCTTATTGGCCCGAGGCGCTCGAGGACGAGGCGCTGATGGCGCGCATCCTGCGGACCTGTCCGGGCGTCGAGCCGAAGCGGACGCCGTAGAGGCTTGCGCGCGCCCGCGGCGAGCGCGCTAATCACCGGCGCATGTCGCAGCTCTGCCCCGACCCGATCGTCGTCCTCGGCGCGCCCCGCTCGGGCACGACCTACCTGCGCCAGGTGCTCGACAGCCACCCGGAGGTCGCGATGACCAACGAACACCGCGTCTTCGAGTGGCTGCGCCGGAGCCTCGAGCTTTGTGACGACGACCAGGCGGTCTTCGAGCATCGCGACCGGCTCCGCGGCTGGCTCACCGCCGACCTGCCGCGTCGGCTGCGCGCCTACTACGAAGAGGTGGCGCCCGACGCGCGGTGGTGGGGGGACAAGAACCCGCACTACGCGGCGCAGCCCGAGACCGTCGAGACGCTCCGGACGTGCTACCCGGGGGCTCGGTTGGTTCACATCGTGCGCGATCCGCGCGCTGTGGTCGCGTCGCTGCTGCGCAAGCGCAACGACGACGGCTCGGCCTGGATCGCGGCCGAAGCAGCGCACACCATGGTGGTCGGCCACGTGGACAACGCGCGCCGGTGCGTGGCCGAGGCGGGGCCGCAGCTCGGCTACGAGCTGCGCTACGAGGACCTGGTCGCCGACGACGAAGGCGTGGCGCGGAGACTGTTCGCGTGGCTGGGCGTGCCGTTCGCGCCGGCGGTGGAGTCGTTCTGTCGCGCGCAGTCGCACTCGCGGACGGCGTTCAGCGGGCCGACCACCGCGCTCTCGGACGCGGGCGCGAAGGCGCACGAGGCGTGGTCCGAGGCGGTGCCTGCAGCCGACCAGCGGCAGAGCCTGCAGTTCCTGGCACCCCTGCTGCTCCGTCACGGCTACGAGGGCGCAGCCTCGCTCGACGCGCGCAACCGCGCGCTGCCGGACGCCTGAGCGTCGCCGCCGCTGGCCTCAGCGCTCGACCCGACGCCACCGCTTGCGGCGCAGGTCGACCGTGCGCGGCTTCAGGTCAGACGCGCGCTCGACGTCGACCCGCACCCGGTCCCCGTGGCGGTGTACACGCACCACGCAGCACAAGCCGACGCCCTGGACGTCGAGCCAGTCGCCGCGTTCGACGCCGCGCGTGGGGTCGTCGCCCTTGACCTGCTCCTCGCGCCGGCCGCGGGCGATCGGCGCGGGCGTCGGCATGTGCTGGTCCTGCCAGCTGCCGAGGTCGAGGCAGACGTCGCACGAGCCGCAGCCGTCCGCGAAGTCGTCTTCGAAGCCGAAGTGGGCGTGGATCGTCCGCTTGCGGCACTCCTGTTCGCTCGCGTAGCGGACCATCTTGAGCAGGCCCATCAGGTCGCTCTGGCGCTTGTCCTCGGGCAGCCAGGCCTCGACCTCGCGCGCGTCCGGAACCCGCACCAGCTGCAGGTCGAGGCCCGCCTCGCCGGTCGTGCAGCCGGCAGCGCGCAGCAGCCGCAGGACCGTGTCCACCCGGCCGTCGTGCCGGTTCTTGGTCAGAAAGGTCTCGCGCAGCGTGGCGACGTCAGCGGCGTGCAAGCGGTCGCCGAGCGCCACCATGTGGTCGACGACGTCGCACGCGAAGTCGGCCGTCGGGTTGGCCCACTCGGTGAAGTTGCGCTGAATGACCAGGTCCTCCTCGCGGTAGAGCAGCTCACAATACGCGCCCTCGCCGTCCCGGCCGGCGCGGCCGACCTCCTGGTAGTAGGCCTCGAGCGTGCGCGGCAGCTGCCAGTGCACGATCGCGCGGATGTCGGCCTTGTCGACGCCCATGCCGAACGCGTTGGTCGCGAGCATCAGCGCGTCGTCGCGCGCCTGGAACTTCGCCTGCTGGGTCCGGCGCTCGTGCGCAGACAGGTCGCCGTGGTAGACCATCGGCCAGAGTCCGCCACGGCGCTGCAGCTCGGTCTCGAGCATGCGCAGGTCCTTGATCAATGCGCAGTAGACGATCGCCGGGCCGCCGGTGCGGCCCAGCACCTGGACGAGCCGGTCGAGCTTGTCCTGGTCGGTCAGCGCGTGGTGCACGGACAAGGCGAGGTTGTCCCGCGCGATGCCGGTGTGGAACAGCTGCGCGTCCTGGAGATCGAGCGTCGCCCGGATGTCTTCCTGGACCTGCGGCGTCGCGGTCGCGGTCAGCGCCAGGCACGGCACGTCGCCGAGCGCACGGCGGACCTCACCGAGGCGCTGGTAGTCGGGGCGGAAGTCGTGGCCCCACTGGCTCAGGCAGTGCGCTTCGTCGACGGCGAGGCGGCGCACGTCCGCGCCGCGGATCCGCTCGAGGAAGTTCTCGTCGCCGGCGCCGACGCGGAAGCGCTCGGGCGTGCAGTAGAGCAGCTTGACGTCGCCGCGCAGGACCGCGTCGAGGCGCGCCTGCCGCGCGCGCTTGTCGAGCATGCTGTGGATGCAGGTCGCAGGCAGGCCGCGCGCTTCGAGCGCGGCGACCTGGTCGTCCATCAGCGCGATCAGCGGTGAGACCACGATCGTCAGGCCGTCGCCGACGAACGCCGGCAGCTGGTAGCAGAGCGACTTGCCGTCGCCGGTCGCCATCAGCACCAGCGCGCTCTCACCCGAGAGGTGGCGGGCGATGATCTCGCGCTGCGGCCCGCGGAAGTCCGCGAAGCCGTAGAGCTCTTCGAGCGCCTCGTTCAGGTCGCGCACGTCGAGCTCAACCCAGCTCGGACAGGCTCTGCTGCACGCCCTGCAGTTGGAGCTTGAAGGCGTCGAGGGCGGCGCGCTCCTTCTCGACGACGGCGGCGGGCGCCTTGGCCAAGAACCCCTCGTTGGAGAGCTTCTTCTCGAGCCCGCCGATCTTGCCTTCGAGCGTCTTCTGCTCTTTTTGCAGCTTCTGCTGCTCCTTTTCGAGGTCGACGACCCCGAGCAGGAACGCCTTGCTGTCCCCGAGCACGACCGTCGCGCTGTCCTTGGTGCGCGCTTGCTCGGAGCCGACCGTCGTCGTCGCGAGACCCGCCATGTTGGCGAGCAGCGCCTCGGTCGCCCGCAGGACGTCGGCGGTCGCGCCGCCTGCCTGGAAGCGGGCGTCGAGCCGCTCGCGCGGCGGGACCTGGTAGCGCGCGCGGGCCTCGCGGATCGCGACGCACCACTCCTGCATCGCCGCGACCTGCGCCTCGGCGTCGTCGTCCTGCCAGCTCGCGTCTGCGACCGGCCACGCGGCGTGCACCAAGAGCGCGCTCGCGGGCAGCTCGTGGGCGACGCCGCGCGCCGGCGCGAGCTCGTTGAGCCGGGCCCAGAGCGTCTCGGTCAAGAACGGCACGAACGGGTGCAGCAGCCGCAGCGTCTGGTCGAGCACGGTCGCGAGGACCTGCTGGCCGGCCTGCCTGGACGTCAAGTCCGCGCCGTCCTTCATGCGCGGCTTCAGCATCTCGAGGTACCAGTCGCAGAGCTCGTTCCAGAAGAAGTCGCGCGCGGTCTGCACGGCGGCCGACGGGTTGTAGCCCTCGAGGTGGCTCTGCACCGAGGCGACGGCGCTTCGCAGCCGGGACAGCACCCAGCGGTCCTCGACCGCGAGCGCGCCCGGTTCGAGCGGCGCGAAGCCCGTGTCGGTGAGG
>CAZTQF010000408.1:0-3587 GCA_964615255.1 uncultured candidatus Brocadiaceae bacterium
GTGCCCCGACACGTCGGCGACGACCGCGTGGATCTCGCCATCATCCGAAGTGAGGAAGTCGACGTAGTCGCCGCCGATTCGCGCCGCGGCGTGGGAGCACCACGCGAACTCGAACGCGTCGCTCGGCGGCGGATCGCTCGGCACGAGCCGCCGCTGGATCGTCTCGGCGATCTGCAGCTCACGCTCGATCGAGACGCTCTGCTCCTTGAGCCGCTCCAGGCTCAGGCGGTGGAGCAGCGCCGCGGCCAGCTGCCCGAACGTCTGCAGCCGGCCGTAGACGCCGACCTCGACGTCCACGCGCGGGTTGAACAGCACGCACACGCCTGCCTGCACGCCGTGGTAGTGCAGCGGCACCACGGCGACCCGCTCCAGCGCCGCGGGCGTCCGCGCGGGGTCCAGCTCCGCGATCGCGCCGTCCGGGGCGCGCTCGTGCAGGCGCGCGGCCTGTCCGGCGAACATGTCGGGCCACGGCGCGCCGTCGACGCCGCGCAGCCCCGCCAGCAGTTCGTCGGGGATCCCGAAGGACTGCTGCAGCGCCAGCGGCGCGTCGACGCTGCCGACCTCGTCGAAGACGTAGAGGCCGCCTGCGGCCGCGTCCACCATCTTGCCGGCCAGCGAGAGGATCCGGGCCGTCAGGGCGTCCTGGTCCGGCTCCTGGAACAGCACGATGCCTTCCTCGAGCGCCTGCAGGGTCCCGCAGTACTCGTCGGTCGCCGCGCGGACCTCGCGCTCGAGCGTCAGGTTGACGAGCGCGGTGCCGAAGTGCGCGAGCGCCTCGGCCAGCGCCGGCGACTCTCCGCCGTTCGGGTCCCCGTGCAGCCAAAGCTCTCCGAGCGCGTGCTCGCCGAAGGTGATCGGAATCCGGGCCGTCGCAGCGCCGACGCCAGCGCCACGACGCACGCGCTGTCCGGTCGCCAGCGGGTCGCCGCCGAGCAGCGGCGCGCGCCCGGCGACGCCGCGCACCTCCAGCTCCGCCGGATCGTCCGCAGCGAGGCAGACGGCGGCGCCGCCGACCGGCAGCAGGCGCTCCAGCTCCTCGAGAAAGCGGGCCTCGAGCTCAGCCTGCGCCCGACAGGCGTGGAGCGCGACGTGGAACGCGGCTGCGGTCGTCAACGGACGCGGCGAGGTCCCGGCGGCCACGGCGTCAGCTCCCGAGGTCTCCGAGCGCTGCGACGGCCTCTTCCATCGTCGCCTGCAGCTCGACCTGCACGCCCTCCCAGTCGCCTTCGTCGAGGCCCACGAGCGCGAGGTCGACGCAGCGCGCGGCCTCTGCGGGCGCGCGGCCCTCGAGGTAGCCGATCCCGGCCGCGTGCGCGGCGGCGTCGGCCAACCGGACGACGGCGACGGGCACCGACGCTCCCGCGGCGAGGTCGTCGTCGTGGTGAGCGCGGATGACCTCCTGGATCTCGTCCGTGAGGTTCCACTTGGCCGCCACCAAGGCGCCGGCCTCTGCGTGGTCGAGGCCGACGGTCGCGCGCTCGTGCTCGACCACCGAAGGCGCCTGGAGCTGCCCCGGGTCCGCCTGCACGTAGGCGACCAGGAGGAGCTTGCCGATGTCGTGCAGCAAGCCGCTCACGAACACCTGCTCGGCGTCGTCGCGCGGCACGCCGCAGCGCAGCGCGAGCTGCCGCGCGCCCGCGGCGACGCAGACGGCGTGTCGCCAGAGACCCCGCGGCTCGTGGCCGTAGGCGCCGAAGTCGCGCTGCAGGAACCTGGCGGTGCCGGTCGCGAGCACCAGGCTGCGCACGCCGCGGAACCCGAGCACCATGACGGCTTCCTTGATCGTGCCGACGGCGCGGTTGAGCCCGTAGAACGGGCTGTTGACCATCGCGAGCATCTTGGCGACCAGCACCTGGTCGTTCTGCAGCAGCGCCTCCAGGTCGCGCGGCTCCGTCTCCTGGTTGCCCAGGAGCTGGAGCAGCCGCGAGACGAGATCGGGCAGCGGCGGCACGAGGTCGCTCTTGTGGAGGATCTCCCGCCGCGTCTTTTCCTGTCGTGCCAGCTGGTTGAGGGACGAGGAGATCATGGGCGCGGGCGGAGCGAGGGCGGACAGCCCCTGCCCCTGATTTCGTCGCCCGCGCCGACGCCACTTGACGCGCGCGGCCCGTTTCGCGCCCTACGACGCGCAAGCTTCGGTCGCAGCGCCGTCTGCGCACCCGGGAATTCCCTCAGGTTGATCCCGCAGCTCTTCGCCTAGATCAAGCCCGGCGACCGCAGCGGTCGATCAGCGCAAACATGTGGTTCGCGAGCCCAACCCGACCCGCCGCGCAGCGCCCAGCGCCTTGGCCCCGAGACCCTGCGCGCCCCCCGCTGCGCCGGCAGGCCCGGTTCCTGTGCGACGCGCTCTTCGGCGCGCTCGCGATGGTCGCGATCCACGCGTTCGTGATCCAGGTCTCGATCGTGCGCGGCGACAGCATGGAGCCGGCGCTCCACGACGGCGACCGCCTCGTCGTCGACCGCGTGACCTACAACCTCGCCGACGTCGGCCGGGGCGACGTCGTCGTGCTGCGCTACCCGCGCAACCCCGAGGTCGACTTCGTCAAGCGCGTCGTCGCGCTGCCCGGCGACGAGGTCGCGCTCCGCGACGGCGTGCTGCTCGTCAACGGCGCGGCGTGCGACGACTACGGCTGCATCCGCGACCAGGCGGACATGCCCCGGCTCCGGGTCCCCGATGGCGAGTTCTTCGTGCTCGGCGACAACCGACCGGTCAGCTGTGATTCGCGCGAGTTCGGCCTCGTCGCCGAGCACCTCATCAAGGGCCGGGTGCGGGTCCGCTTCTGGCCGCTCGAGGCGGCGTCGGTCTTCTGACCGGGCGCGCCGAGGGGCGCGCACAGCGGCGGCGTCCGCGCCACCCCGCTCGCAGCGGCGGCGATCAGAGCCGGTAGGTCAGGCGACCCCGGGTCAGGTCGTAAGGGCTCAGCTCCACGCGCACCCGGTCGCCGAGCGCGAGGCGGATGCGGAACTTGCGCAGCTTGCCGCTCGGCAGACAGATCGGCGTGTGCTCCACGTCGTCGAGCCGGACGCGCCAGCGACCGCCGCCGAGCGCCTCCATCAACGTCCCCTCGGCGATGATCGCGTCTTCCTTCTGGGTGTGCGCCTCGCGGCGGTTCGGGTGGTAGCGGCTCATGCGGCCGCTCCTGCGCGCAGGCGGCGGGGACAGCGCGCGGCGCCGTCTTGGAGTCGAGGGTGTTGGGTCAAGGGAAAGGAGACGGTGCGTTGGAGGTGGTGGCGTCCGCAGACAGGGGAACGAGCGGACCACCCGCCGTCGGCCGTGAACCGCGGATCGCGGGACCGAAACGGGCCAGCACCATACCAGAAAAGGGCCAGCGAGAGGACCGATCCGGGCGGCCGGCGCTCGCCCGGCCCCCGAGACGGGCCGCGTCGCGCCGCGCGAAGCGCGCCGAGACGCAGCCGCTACCGCCCCTTAGTAGCGGTAGTGGTTCGGCTTGTAGGGCCCCTCGACGGGGATGCCGAGGTACTTCGACTGACGCTTGCTCATCTTGGTCAGCTTCGCGCCGAGGTGGCCGAGGTGCAGACGCGCGACCTTCTCGTCGAGGTGCTTGGGCAGCGTGTAGACGCAGTTGTCG
>CAZTQF010000409.1:0-3584 GCA_964615255.1 uncultured candidatus Brocadiaceae bacterium
AGTTCCCTGCCGGCTACTTCGACGAGCTCAAAGACGCGCCGCCGACCGGCGACACCGTCCGAGCGCCGATCCCGGGAGCGGTCGTCGAGAGCCGGTCGTCGACGCCGATCGTCGTAGACGGCAAGGCGACGCAGCTGGTGGTGCTCGCCGACCCTGGCTCCTGGGCGGCCCGACACGATGTGTATCGACCCGTCGTCCAAGAGCTGCAGCGGCAGGGGCAACGGATCGCCGGCTTCCCGTGCCTCTTCGTCGACGAAGACCGCCGCGGCCTGATGGCGGCTCCTTTCCGACAGCGAGACGGCGGCCAGAGCTTCGACGCGCCCGCCGACTACCGGCTGAGCGACGTGCCGTCCGGCAGGATCCTGGTGGTCTACCCGCCCGAGGGCGACGTCGACGCGCGCGTCGAAGCGGGCCGCCGCCTCCTGCAGCGCGCGCTCGCCAACCGGGGGCTCACCGCGACCGGCGCGATGATCGCGCAGCCCTTCCTCCACCTGCACCAAGAAGCCCCTGCCGACGACAGGCTGCGCGCCGCGCCCGTTCGCGTCTGGGTCCCGATCGAATGACCGCTCCCGCCCCGGCCCCTTCCCCCTACGCCGCACACTGGGACCTGGATCCCGACGTGGTGTTCCTCAACCACGGCAGCTTCGGCGCCTGCCCGAGGGTCGTGATGGAGCTCCAGCACCAGCTCCGCGCGCGCATGGAGGCGCAGCCGGTCAAGTTCCTCTACCGCGACCTCGAGCGCCTGCTCGACGAGGCGCGGCGCCCGCTCGCCGCGCTCGTGGGCTGCGACGCCGACGACCTCGCGTTCGTGCCGAACGCGACGACGGGCGTCAACACCGTGCTGCGCTCGCTGTCCCTGCAGCCCGGCGACGAGCTGCTGGTCACGAGCCACGAGTACAACGCCTGCCGCAACGCGCTGGACTACGTCGCGCAGCGCAGCGGCGCGCAGGTCGTGGTCGTCGAGGTGCCGTTCCCGATCGACGGGCCCGATACCGTCGTCGCGCGCGTGCTCGAACGAGTGACGCGCCGCACGCGGCTGCTGCTCATCGACCACGTCACCAGTCCGACGGGCGTGGTCAACCCGGTCGAGCAGCTCGTCGCCGAGCTCAACGCCCGCGGAGTCGACACGCTCGTCGACGGCGCGCACGCGCCCGGCATGCTGCCGCTCGACCTCGACGCGCTGGGCGCGGCCTACTACACCGGCAACTGCCACAAGTGGCTGTGCACTCCCAAGGGCTCTGCGCTGCTGCACGTGCGCCGCGACCGCCAGGCAGACGTGCGGCCGCTGGTCATCAGCCACGGCGCCAACAGCCCGCGCGTCGACCGGTCGCGGTTCCGCCTGGAGTTCGACTTCTGCGGCACGGGCGACTACACGCCGTTTCTCTGCGTCCCGGCCGCGATCCGCTTCCTGCAGGGGCTGCTGCCCGGCGGGCTCGCGGCGCTGCAGGAGCACAACCACGACCTCGCGATCGCCGGACGCGCGCTGCTCTGCGACGCGCTCGGCGTCGCGCCGCCGGCCCCGGAGCGCATGATCGGCTCGCTCGCCTCGGTGGTCTTGCCGTGGTCGGAGGAGCCGCTGCTCGAACCGCTGGGCATGGACCCGCTCCACGCAGCGCTGTGGGAGCAGCACAGGATCGAGGTGCCGATCATGAGGTGGGCGACGCCCAAGCTGCGCCTCCTCCGCATATCACCTCATATTTACAATCACTTAGGTCAGTACGAGCTCCTCGCCGACGCCCTCAGAACAAACGTTTGAAACACTCGTTTGTTGGCCTAGTTCTTCCGGCCCATGCCTGCGCCGGAGACCAAGGACACGATCCTCGACGCCGCGGAGGCCCTGTTCGCCGAGCAGGGCTTCGCGGCGACGTCCCTGCGCCAGCTGACCCAGCGCGCCGGGGTCAACCTGGCGTCGGTCAACTACCACTTCGGGTCCAAGGAAGCCCTGGTCAAGGAGGTCCTGCGGCGACGGATCGAGCCGATCAACGCCGAGCGTCGGCGACGCCTCGAGGCCCTCGACGCGCCGAGCCTCGAAGACGTCGTGCGCGCGTTCCTGGAGCCGGCCCTGCGCGCCATCGGGCACCGCGGCGGCGGGATGGCGCGCGTCTTCGGCAGGGTCACCGCGGAGCAACCGGCGTTCCTGCGGGAGTTCTTCTTCGAGCACTTCGGCGCGCTCGCGCAGCGGTTCATCGACGCCATGCGGACCGCTGCGCCCGACCTCGACGCGCGCGCCGCGTGGCTGCGCATGCACTTCACCGTCGGCGCGATGGCGCACACGCTGCAGAGCTCCCACATGCTGACGGAGATCAGCGGCGGCGCCTGCGAGCTCGGTGACGAGGCCGAGCTGGTCGAGCAGCTGGTCGCGTACGCCGTCGGCGGCCTGCGCGCGAGCGCGCGCGCGGGCGAGGAGCAGCAGCGATGAAGCGGTCCCTTTCCCTGGCGATCGCCGGGATCCTCGCGGCGTGCGCCGGCGAGCCGCCGCCGCCCATCACGGATCCGCTGCCGGTCGCGCTGCCCGAGGCGTGGGCCGCCGCTCCGGAGGCGCAGGCCGATGAGGCGGCGCTGCGCGTCGACTGGTGGCGTGAGTTCGGCGACCCGCGCCTCGACGCGCTGGTCGCGCAGGGCCTCGAGCACAACCCCAACCTGCAGGCCGCGGCCGCGAGGCTCGAGGCCGCCGCGGCCGCGCAGCAGATCGCAGGGGCGCCGCTGCTGCCCGCGCTCGACGCGAACTTCAACGCCGACCGCAGCCGCCGGTTGTTCCTCGGCTTCCCCTTTGGCAGCGGCGCTGGCGTGCCGTCGACGACGATCACGCAGTACGGGCTCTCCGTCGCGTTGCGCTGGGAGCTCGACGTCTGGGGCCGACTGCGCAGCGCCGACGCCGCAGCCCTCGCCGACCAGCAGGCCGCGCTCCGCGACCTGCAGGCGGCCCAGCTGAGCCTGGCCGCGCAGATCTGCCGCGCCTGGTACGCGGCGATCGAAGCCCAGCAGCAGCTGGCGCTCGCCGAAGCAACGGCGAAGGCCCTCGCGGAGACGCTCGTCGACGTGCGCGACCGGTTCCGACGCGGCGTCCGGCCCGCCCTCGAGGTCCACCAGGCCGCGACCAACCTCGCCAACGCCGAGGCAAGTACCGCGCAGCGCCGCGAGCTGCGGCAGCGCGCGACGCGGCAGCTCGACCTGCTGGTCGGCCGCTACCCCAGCGGCGAAGCGGCCGTCGCCGACGCGCTGCCGGGCGAGCTCCCAGCCGTGCCTGCCGGCCTGCCGAGCCAGCTGCTGCAGCGGCGGCCCGACCTGCGCGCCGCCGAGCGCCGCGTCGCCGCCGCCGGCTGCCGGGTCGACGCAGCGCGCGCCGCGCTCTATCCCCAGCTGGCGCTGACCGCGAGCGGCGGCACCCAGAGCCTCGAGCTCGAGGAGCTCGTCGACACCGACTTTCGGGTCTGGGGGATCGGCGCGAACCTGCTGCAGCCCTTGTTCCAGGGCGGCGCGCTGCGCGCCGACGTGCGCCGCAACGAGGCCGCGCGCAGAGAGGCGCTCGCCGGCTACCAGGACGCCGTGCTGCGCGCCTTCGGCGAGGTCGAGGATATCCTCGC
>CAZTQF010000410.1:0-3582 GCA_964615255.1 uncultured candidatus Brocadiaceae bacterium
CCTTGTATTGGGAACGTGCCATGATCTTGGTCTCCTTTGCTTGGCTGGGGGTTCGGTTACTTGCTCTTGGCGATCATCGCCTTGGCCGCCGCGTTGGACACCTGCATGCCCGGCTTGTCCGTCAGGTCGCGCTCGTTCTTCACGGTGCGGTTGATCATCAGGTAGCCGTTGACGTGCCCAGGGACCGCGCCGCGGAGGAAGACCAGGTTGCGCTCCTTGTCGATCTTGACGATCTCGAGGCGCTGGATGGTGACCTGCTCGACGCCGTAGTGGCCGGCCATCTTCTTGCCCTTGGGCACACCGTGGCTCGTGGAGTACTGACGGCCGATGCCGCCCGCGCGACGGTGGTTGACCGAGTTGCCGTGCGAGGCGTCCTGGGTGGCGAAGTTCCAGCGCTTGATCGTGCCGGTCCAGCCGCGGCCCTTGGTGATGCCGGTGACGTCGACGTGGCTTACCTCTTCGAGAATGTCGACCCCGACGGTGTCGCCGGGCGCGACCGTCGGCGCCTCCTCGAGGCGGAACTCCTTGGTGAACCGCATCGCGTTGTCGAGGCCGGCTGCCTTGGCGTGGCCGAGCTCGGCCTTGTTGCTGGTCCGCACCGGCTTGTCGTCGAAGCCGAGCTGCACCGCGTAGTAGCCGTCGGCCGCGCGGCCGCGCTCGGTCCGCCCGCTCTTCTTGCCCTTGTTGTTGTGGGCGGTGCGGTGGCCTTCCGGGTGCTCGCCGGCGAGCACGTTCTTCACCTGCGTGACCTTGCAGGGGCCGGCCTGCACGATCGTGACCGGCACACAGACGCCGTCGTCGGTGAACAGTTGGGTCATCCCGAGCTTTTTGCCCAGGATGCCGAGGGTCTTTCTACCCGTCATGCTTGGTTCTCCCGGGAGCTGGGCTCCCGCGTTCAGGGGCGAAGAGGTCTGCGCGCCGAAGATGGCGCGCATACATACGCTGTTGGGGGCGGAAGAGCGTAGGGACGCGGCTCCGCGGTGCAACCCCGAGCCGCAGAGATCGGCCGCCGGCACGCCGGCGGTTCAGCGAAACAGCGCGCGCAGCCCGAGCGCGACCAGCCCCACGGCCACGCACCAGCGCGCCAGGCTCTCTCCGGGAGCACCGAACGCGCGCAGCGGCCGCGACGCAGCCGGCTGCGCGTAGCGGAGGTCCAGCTCTTCCTCCGGGAGCGACGAGCTGTCGACCTCCACCAAGACGTCCTGGCCGTAGCTGCTCACGAAGCCGCGGCGCAGCAGCTGCGGGAACGCCGCGAGCAGCGGCAGGTTGCCGTCCCGCAGCCGGAACGCGAAGTGGAGCGAGGCCACACCGTCCCCCTGCGCGAGCACCGCCAGCGGCTCACGCCGGCCGTCCTCGACCGCCCAGATCACGGCCTCCCCCTCGGGCAGCACGCCCCGCCACGCGCGGTCGACGCGAAGCTCGGAGAGGTCGAGGCCGCGCGTCAGCGGGTGGCCTCGGTCCCAGTCCAGCGCACCGGGAGGCTCCCACGCCTCGGGATCCCGCTGGCCGGCCAGCGTCGCGCCGAACGTCATCACGCGGGCCTCGCCCGGAGCGAGGTCGACGGCGCCGCCGTCCACCAGCAGCAGTCCGACCTCCCCGCCCGCGGTCGCGGGGACGACGCGCCCGCCCACCTCTTCGGCCAGCGCGTCTGCCGCGACCGCGGCGAACGGCCCGGCGTCCTCGTCCGCGAGCACGGCGACGCGCGGCGCCGGCAGCGGCGGCAGCTCCACGACGCGCGCGTCGTCTTCGGACAGCGCGTCTGCCGCCAGCTCGACGCGGAGCTCGAGCTCGCCTCCGGCCGCTTCGCGCTGCAGCTCGAAGCGCGCGGTGGCAGGCTGGCCGTCGCGCCACGACAGCAGCCGTCGCTCCTCGCCGCCCGCGAACGCGCCACGCGCGACCAGGTAGACCTCGGCGTCCGCCGCGGCGTGCACGGCCGCGCTCACTTCGACCGCCAGCTGCGGCAGCGGCCAGCTGTCTTCGACCCGGACGGCGGTGATCGAGGCGTTCTCGCCGCGCGCGTCCAACACGTCGAGCGCGCCCCGGTCGGGCGTCCGGACCTGCGCCTGGCCGTCCGTCAGCAGCCAGGTCTCGGTCTCTGCGTCGTAGAGCGCGTCCACGAGCTGGGCGAGGTCAACATCCAGCGGACCCGCCGGCGCGCCCAGATCCGTCAGGCGCCGCGCGGCGTCGCCGTAGCGCCGGACGAGGTCTCCGCCGCAGCGAAGGAGGCGGACCTCGACGTGCGCCGGCAGCGACGCCAGCCGACGCTCGGCGAGCGCCCGGGCGCGCGCGTGGGCGGACGAGCCTCCGGAGCGCGCCGCCATGCTCAAAGAAGCGTCGAAGAGGACGACCAGCTGCGTCGGCCCCGCGGTCGCCGCTGACCGCGGCCCTGCCGCCGCGAGCGCGGCCGCCGCGAGCGCGACCAGCAGCAACAGCAGGCGCAGCCACGAGCCGCGCGGCGGCCGACGACGCAGCGTCTGCAGCGCCAGCTGCCACTGCTCGTGGTGCGCCGTCCAGAGCCGCTGGCGGGGCGCAGGCGGGCGCGACAGCCACCAGAGCAGCGGCGCGGCCAGCAGGCACCAGAGGAACTCCGGACGCTCGAGCGTCATCGCGCGCACGCTGAGAGGATCGGGACGTGATCGGCGAGCCGCGGCGCGTCCACGGGACCGGCCGCGAACGCCCAGCGAACCAGCGGCGCGCCGGCCTCCGCGAACATCTGCCGCTGACGCCGACGCAGCAGCTTGAGCTGGCGGCGCAGCTCGCGGCTCAGCGCCCGGTCCACGGGAACCGCGAGCTCGCGGCCCGTCTCGGGGTCGGCGACGTTCCAGTAGCCGCTGGCTGGCGGCGCCTCGTCCGCCGGGATCACGGGGAGCCAACCGGTCACGCGCGCGCCGCGGCGACGGAGCGCTGTGAGCGGGCGCTCGAACGACCGCGGCGGCGAGAAGTCGCTCACCCAGTGCAGGCGGCCGACGCCGCCGGTCGCGAGCACCTGCGCGCTGACGGCCTCGGGGGCCACCGAGGCCACCGGCAGCGCGCGCAGGTGCTCGAGGAGCGCCGGGAGCTGCCCGAGCCCCGCGAAGCGCCGCTGCGGCTGGGGCGCGCCGGGCGCGACGACCGCGACGCCGTCGAGCCGCGCCAGCGCGAGCCCGCCGAGGACGGCGGCGAGCCGCAGCGCCCCCACCCGCCGCTGCGGAACCCCCGCCAGCAGGCTCGGCGACAGGTCGACCGCGACCGTCACCGAGCGGAGGTCCTCTTCCTCGAGCTGCTTGGTGAACAGCTCGCCGGTCCGCGCGTAGGCCGACCAGTCGAGGTGGCGCAGGTCGTCACCCCGCTCGTAGCGACGGTGTCCGACGAAGGTGCCGCTCTGGCTGAGGCGAGCGCGGCGCGCCCGCAGCCGCTGCGCCTCGCTCGCGTCGAGCCGACCCCGGCCCGCGAGCAGGCCCGGGAGCAGCGCACGGAAGGCCGCGCCGAACGGCTCCTGCAGCGCGGGCAGGTCCGGTCCTCTACCCACGCCTAGCGCTTCCCCCGCTGCTGCAGCCGGTCGAAGAACCGACGCACGATCGCGCGCTCGGACGGCGGCACGTG
>CAZTQF010000411.1:0-3577 GCA_964615255.1 uncultured candidatus Brocadiaceae bacterium
CGCGCGCTGCTCACCCGGCTGCGACGCGGCGCGGAATAGCAGGCGACGGCGGGCCGTCGAAGGCCGCGCCGTCGCGCCACGATTTGCCGGTCCGGGTCGGACCAACGGCGACGACGCACGATCGACCACGTATGTTTCAGCGCCTCGCATGAGCCGATCGTCGCCCGCCGGTGAGCCCCCGACCGCCCCGCCGCTGTGCGTCGGGGCCGGACGCGCCGTGGTCACCGGCGGCGCGGGCTTCATCGGGTCGCACCTGGTCGAGCACCTGCTGGACGAGGGGTTCGCGGTCGTCGTCGTCGACGACCTCTCGACCGGGTGCCTCGACAACCTGCGGTCGGTCCGCGACCACGACCGCCTCGAGGTCGTCGTCGCGTCCGTGGGGGACGAGCGGGTCGCGCGCGCAGCGTTCGCGGAGGCCGACGTGGTCTTCCACCTCGCGGGCGCTGTTGGCGTGCAGCGGCTCGCGCGTGCGCCCCTCGAGGTGATGCAGGCGAACCTGCGGGCGAGCGAGGTCGCGCTCGAGGTGGCCGCCGATCTGCGCGTGCCGGTGCTCTTCACCTCCAGCAGCGAGGTCTACGGCGAGGGCGCAGTGCCGTTCTTCGAGCACGCCGCCGTCATGCCGGGCGCGACCGAGGGGCTCCGCGGCGGCTACGCCTGCGCCAAGGCCATGAGCGAGTGGCTGGCGTGCGCGCAGGCGCAGCGCGCGGGGCTGCCCGTCGTCGTGGCGCGCCTCTTCAACACGGTCGGCCCGCGACAGCGCGGGGACTACGGCATGGTCCTGCCGCGGCTCGTGCGGCAGGCCCTGCAGGGTGAGCCGCTCACGGTCTACGGCAGCGGGCAGCAGACGCGCTGCTTCGCGCACGTGCATGACGTCGCGCGGGCGCTCGCCGACCTGGCGCGGTCGCGGTCGCTGCCAGGCCGCGTCGTCAACGTCGGCAGCGCGGTCGAGACCCCGGTCGCCGAGCTGGCGGCGCTGGTGGTCGCGGTGACGGGGAGCCGGGCTCCGATCCAGCGCGTGCCCTACGAGCAGGTCTTTCCCGAGGGGTTCGCGGATCCGCCGCGGCGCGTGCCGGCGCTGGACCGGCTCTTCGCGGCCAACGGCTGGGTGCCGACGGCGCCGCTACGTGCGGTGGTCGAGGACGTGGTCGCCTACGAGCGCGCCGCGACCGGATCGCCTGGCGCCGTCATCCCCGCGGCGAGCCCGGCCTCGTAGTTGCTGCGGGCGACCGGGTCTTCGGGCAGCAGCTCGACGGCGCGGGTGAAGCTGGCCATCGCGCCGGACTCGTCGCCCAGGCGGTGTCGGCAGATGCCGAGGTTGGTGTGGGCGAGCGCGTGGCCGAGCTCGCACGCGCGGCGAAAGGCGTCTCGGGCTTCCTCGACGCGGTCGAGCGCCAGCAGCGCGAGGCCGCAGCCGTGGTGGGCTTCGGCGTGCTCTGGGGCTTCGGTGGCCGCGGCCGAGAAATGCTGCAGCGCGGCGGCGTGCTCTCCGCGCCCGAGCGCGAGCTGCCCGAGTCGTTCGAAGACCCCGAGGGTCTGCGCGGGCGTCAGCCGGTGGCGCGCCACCGTGCGGTCGAGCTGGGTGCGGCCTTCCTCTCGGCGACCGCAGCGCAGCAGCGCGAGTCCGAGCTGCAGCATCGCGCCGACGTGCTCGGGACAGCGGGACAGAAAGGCGCTGAGGTGCGTGACGGCAGCCTCGGCGTCGCCTTCCCGCTCGTGATACCTCCCGAGGTGCAGCGTCGCGTCGAGCCAGTCCGGGCAGCGGCGCAGGGCCTCCTCGGCGGCGGCTGCAGCGAGGCGCGCGTCTCCGTAGAGGCTCGCGAGCGTCGCCAGGCCGGCGGGGTGTCGGTGCCACTTGGCGTGGAACTGCTGGAGCCGCTTCTGCAGCTCCTCGCCGAGGTCCAGGCCCATCGACCGGAAGGTCGCGTGGCCTTCGTGGTGGAGGAAGGCGCGGCGCGCGATCACCAGCCGGTAGCCGCGCAGCCGGAGCCGCAGGCAGAGGTCGTCGTCCTCGTAGTTGCCGTGGCCGAAGCGCTCGTCGAACACGCCGACCTCGGCCAGCGTGCTGCGGCGCAGCAGCAGGCACAGGCCGGCGAGCGTGTCGACGTCCTGGGCGACCGGCGCCTCGGAGAGCGCGGCGGCGAGCTGTTGGCGCTGGGCCGGCTCCTTGCCGAGGTGCCCGACCGCAAGGAGCGCTTCGCCCTTCACGCAGTTGCTGACCGGGGCGGCGGCGCCGATGTCGGGCGCTGCGCGCAGGGCGCGCCGCAGCTCGGAGACCAGGTTGCCTGCAGCCAGGGTGTCGTTGTTGAGGATCAGCACCTCGTCGCCTGTGGCCACTGCGATGCCCGCGTTGACGCCGCCGGCGAAGCCGCGGTTCTCGGGCTGGCGCAGCACGGTGACCGGCGCGCCGAACTCGTCAGCCAGCTGGGCCGTGGCGTCGCTGCTCGCGTTGTCGACGACCAGGATCTCATGCACCGGCTCGCTCTGCTGGAGCAGGCTCTCGATGCAGGCGCGGGTCAGCGCGGCGCCGTTGAAGCACGGGATGACAACCGAGCACGTCATGCCCTTCCCATCGGCGGTTGAGAACCCCAAAAAAAACTGCCCGGCGTCCTTTCGGGCGCCGGGCAGCAGAATGGGGGGTTAGCCCTCATCCAGGGCCACCGATCGCGTCAGCGCCAGGGGCGCTCCGCGTGGAAGGATCGCCAGCTCGCCACTGGATCCCCTTCGCTTCGGCGGCCCACGCGTGACGAGCGGAGATAGCCAATCCTGCTCGCCTGCGTTGTGTCTCGTCTGCACAGCTCTCTGCTCACCTCTCCGCGAGCGCGCGAACCCAAGGGCAGGCCCGGGAGGGCTTCGGGGGCCCCCTCAGTCGGCATCTGGGTCGCGTCGTGACTTGACATACCCTACGTAATGCACATCCCGTGCCGCCGGATCGCACGCGCTGATCTCGTCTGGAACCAAAGGGCTTACGGCCGACGCCTTCTTGCTTCCGAGCCGAGTCTCGAAATCAAGATCCAGAATATGGGACGATTTGAGACGGCCCCTGGCCGGGTTGAGCACCCCGCTGGGTGCGGGGGCTGGTCCTTGAGCCGGGGCGTCGCCCCCGTATCCTTCGCGCGCCGTGCCCACCCCTCCGCCCGAAGTCCTGGTCGTCGAGCGCGAGCTCGCCGGGGTGCGCCTGCAAGACCTGCTGGCTCGCTCGTGGCCGCGGGTCCATCGCGCGGCCTTGCGGCAACTTGTTGCCAGCGGTGAGGTAAGCGTCAATGGCGAGGCCTGCGTCAGCGATCGCCGGCTCCGCGTCGGAGACGTGGTCCTGCTGGCCGGGCCCCCCGAGACGATCCCCGCGCGCCCGTCGGGTGCGAGCATGGGCCGCGGCGTGATGGAGTTGCCGGTGCTGGCCGAGACCGGCAGCGCGCTGGTCGTGGCCAAGCCCGCCGGCACGCCGTCGGTCCCCTCGCGCCACGGCAAGGAGCCTGGCGTGCACGGGCTCTTGGCCCAGCTGCGCCCGAAGGACGACCTCCGCATTGTGCACCGGCTCGACCGCGACACCTCTGGCTGCCTCGTGCTGGCCAAGGGCCTT
>CAZTQF010000412.1:0-3573 GCA_964615255.1 uncultured candidatus Brocadiaceae bacterium
GCGCTGCGGCACCCCGACGTGTTCGGGGCGGTCGCGGCGCATTCGGCAGCGATCCTGCCGGCCGACCCCGCCGAGCTCGCCGGCGCCGCCGAGAGCACGGTGTCCCGCTTGCTGCGCGGCGGGCTCGCCGAGCTGCTCGGAGACCCGATCGACCCGGACAAGTGGGCAGAGCAGATGCCGATGGGGCTGGTCGCGCGCCGCACGCCAGCGCAGCTCCTGGGCCTGCAGATCTACTTCGACGCCGGCACCGACGACCACTACGGCTTCTTCGAGCCCAACCAGCAGCTCGCCGCGGCGATGAGAGCGCGCGGCCACCGGTTCGTGTTCCACCCCGTCGAAGAAGGCGGCCACGCCTGGAGCAGCCCGAAGATGCGCGGCAACGTCGCGCGATCGCTGACGTTCGTCGGCGCTGCGCTGGCGGGCAAGGCCCCCGCCGGCGGGCCCGCCGCGCGGACGCGCGACAGCGACCGCAAGGAGTAGCCGGCGGGCGCCTACTTGGGGTAGGCCACGTCGAGCGGCGGCCGCGCCTTGCTGCGCCGGTCGCCGTCGCCGAGCAGGTAGTGCTCGAACCAGCGCAGCGTGCGCAGGCAGTAGTCCATGCGGTTGACGTTGGCCCGGTTGCCGTGCCCCTCGCCCTCGTACTGCACGTAGCGCACCTTGGCGTTCGTGGCGTACTTGATGGCGCGGTACAGCATGAACGGCTGGCTCGGATGCACGCGCGGATCGCTCGTGCCGCCGAGCAGCAGCGTCGGCGTCGTGCAACGCTCCGCCCAGCTGAGCGGGCTACGGTCGGCGAGCAGGCCCGGCTGCTGCCACGGCCACTTCTCCTGGTAGTGCACGTAATAGAACTCGGTCGGGATGTCGGTCGTCAGCCACTTGGTGCGGATGTCGACGAACGGCACGAAGCTGACCGCCGCCGCGAAGCGCTCGCTGTGCCGCGTCGCCGCCCACGCCGCGGTGTAGCCGCCGTAGCTGCCGCCGCCGACGCCGACGCGGTCGCGATCGACGAGGCCCTGCGCCACGAAGTGGTCGATCGCGTCGAGGTGGTCCTGGAACTCCTTGCCCATCGGGTCGCCGTGGTCGTGCTTGCAGTAGGCGACGCCGTAGCCGGTCGACGAGCGGTAGTTCGGATACCACGACACGATTCCGCGCGCGGCCAGCAGGTGGCCCCAGTTGGAGTAGGTCGTCAGCCAGCCGTTGCTGAAGTGCGACTCGGGGCCGCCGTGCGCCACGATCACCAGCGGGTACCGGCGGCCCTCCTGGTAGCCGATCGGCAGCACCAGCATGCCTTCGACCATGACGCCGTCCTGGGTCCGGATCCGGACGACCTTCTGCTCGCCGAACGCGCGGCCCTCCAGGCCCGGGTTGACCGTCGTCCGCTGCCCCTCCGCGACCGGCGCGTCCCCGTCACGGCGCCAGCCACCTTCGCTCGGCAGGTTGGCCGCGAACAGCTCGGCGGGGTAGTTGGCGTGGCTGGCGGTGTAGACCAGGTGACCGCCGCGCGCCGCGAAGCCCGTGATCGCGCGCCCCTTGCGCGGCTCGAACGTCCAGGCCGGCCGCCCCGTCGCGTCGACGCCCCGGAGCCGGACCCGCACGCCGACGCTCTCCTGGCAGACGAAGCCTGCCTCGTGACGGTGCACGTGCTGCACCATGCCCATGAAGCCGTAGGTCAACGGAGTCACCTCTCCCTTAGCGACGTCACAGGCATACAGCGTGCCCGCGTGCGGGTCGTTGGCGTCGACGGCGGAGATGTAGGCGAGGGTCGCGCCGTCCGCGGAGAAGGCGAACTCGCCGAGCTTGCCGGGGTTGTCCACCAGCTTGCGCAGCGTGCCCGACGCGACGTCGCAGACGTGCAGCCGCTTCTGCATGTAGCTCGCGTCGGTCGTGTTCTCCGGCGCCACCGCGCAGGCCAGCTGGGCGCCGTCGGGCGACCACTGGAAGTCGTAGACCGTCACGCCCTCGGTCAGCCGCCGCGGCTCACCGCCCTGCTCGTAGACCCAGAGCGACAGGTGGCGCGAGCCCTCGTCGACGATCACCGGCTGGAAGCCGCGCGCCTGCGCCGCCGCGCGCTCAGCCGGCAGCGGGTCCAGCGAGGTGAACGCGATCGCCTTGCCGTCGGGTCGCCAGCGGTAGCTCGCGACCGACGGCGTCGGCCCGAACGCGGCGACCTCTTGGCTGTCGACGTCCATGGTCAGCACCTGCATGCGCCCGTCCGCGCGCCCCTGGAACGACAGCTGACGCTGGCCGGGCCGGATAGCCAGTCCGCTGGCCGAACGCTTGCCGTCGACCACCATGCGCACAGCCCCGTCCTCCCAGACGCCGACGTTGAGGTAGCTGCCGCCCGGGCCGTCCGCGATCGGCCGCGGCACCACGACGTTGAAGGCGACGAAGCCGTCGCCCAGCTGCGGGTTTGTGACCTGCTTGAGGCTGAGGGCCTCGGCTACAGACAGCGGTTCTTGGGCGCGCAGGCACGCCGGCAGCGCGGCCGCGAGGATCAGGACACAGAGCGATCTTGCCATGCCACGGACGATACCGACCGGGTCGTCATTCTCCGCAGGTATGCACTCGTGCAGCGGCTAGCCTGTCCTATCCACCTAGGCACAGAGCGCTGCCGCCACCATGGACCTGTTCGACCTCGACCAAGACCAGCGCCGCGCGCTCGCTGAGCACTGCTCGGCAGAGGGGCTCGACCCGAGCTACGCGAGCTTCGTGGCGACGCACCTCGACGCCGCCGACAAGTCGTGGCGCTGGTGCTGCAGCAGCAACTGCGATCCGTGCGTCACCCAGCTGGGCCGCGCCGTCGACCGCGCCCGCCGCGCGCTGGACGTGTGGCCCGAAGGCGAAGGGCCGGACGCGGACTGAGCGCTTCCGCCGGGCCAATTCGTCAGCCCGGCACCCCACGCTAGACCCTCCTGACCACTGCACTTATCGTCCCATCATGCAGCCGGACACGATGCGCACCACGCCGCTCGAGAGCTTCCCGCCCCCCGACAAGTGGGACGATTGGCAGGAGCTCGACGCCAAAGCGTGGCCCCGGCGGGTCAAGAAGAACTACGCGCTGGTCCCGACCATCTGCTTCAACTGCGAGGCCGCCTGCGGGCTGATCACCTACGTCGACAAAGAGACGCAGGAGATCCGCAAGGTCGAGGGCAACCCCTACCACCCCGGCTCCCGCGGTCGCAACTGCGCCAAGGGCCCGGCCACGGTCAACCAGGTGCAGGACCCCGAGCGCATCCTCTACCCGATGAAGCGCGTCGGCCCGCGCGGCAGCGGCAGGTTCGAGCGCGTCAGCTGGGACGAGGTGCTCGACACGCTGGCGGCGCGGATCCGCAAGGCGATCGTCGAGGACCGCAAGACCGAGGTGATGTATCACGTCGGCCGGCCCGGGCACGACGGCTACGTCGAGCGCGTGCTGCAGGCCTGGGGAGTCGACGGGCACAACTCGCACACCAACGTCTGCAGCGCCGCGGCGCGGCTCGGCTACACGCTGTGGTCCGGCTACGACCGGCCGTCCCCCGACTACGAGAACGCCAAGTTCACGCTGCTGATCTCGGCGCACCTGGAGACGGGCCA
>CAZTQF010000413.1:0-3569 GCA_964615255.1 uncultured candidatus Brocadiaceae bacterium
CCGCTGATCCGGCCGCTGCTGGAACAGCTCGTTCCGCGCTGACGGCTGCGCCGAGGCCTCGACGTCTCACAGGCTGACCGCCTGCCAAGCTGCCTTGCCTCGCAGGGCCGGAGCTGCCCAGCGAGCGCTCGCTGGGTCTCGGGTCACGGCTCGTCTCTGGCGCGGCCCCCATCGTCCGAGATCTTTCGATCGCAGGTTACTTGCCGTATTCCGGGTTCGCGGTCGGCAGCTTGGCCTCGATCCGTCGCAAGTAGTCATCCAGCGCGCTCCCCAGCTCGTCGACGAGGTCGCGCCGCTGCGCCGCCAGGTCGCGTCGCTCGCCGGGGTCGCGCCGCAGATCGAACAACAAGTCACGGCCGTCTTCATAGCGACGGGTCAGCTTGAAGTCGCCTCGGTAGATCGCAGAGGCGGGGCCGCTGCCGAGGTCGTAGTGTGGGAAGTGCAGCACGAAGGTCTCGTCGTCTCGCTCGACCGCCGCGTCCGGATCGGACCACACGCGCGCAAGCGTGGCCCCCTCGACGTCCTCGGGCAACCGGTCCACGCCGCCGAGCGCTGCGAGCGTGGGCAGCAAGTCGGCGGAGCTCGCGCGCACGTGGCTGCAGCTGCCTGCAGGCACACTCGGACCGCGCACGAAGAACGGTACGCGCACGCCGCCCTCCATCACGCTGCCCTTGCCGCCGGCGAGCGGGAGGTTGGCGTTGCGCCCAGCCGCGCCGTGGTCGAACGAGACGACCACGTAGGTGTCATCGGCGAGACCGGCCGCGTCGAGCGCGTCCAGAAGACGCCCCACCTCGGTGTCGATGTCTCGCAGGATGGCCGTCTGCCACGCGGTCTTGCCTCGCATGCCACGGAGCTGTGCGGCGAGCGCTTGCCGGGTCTCGGGTCGCGACTCGTCCTCGGTGCCGCCACCGTAGTGCGACAGCTGCAGGTAGAAGGGCTTGCCTGCCTCAGCCTGTTCGCGCGCGAAGCGGATGCCGCGGTCGGTGATGGCCACCGCCTGCTCCGGGTTGGGCTTCTGATCGCTGCCGCGGATGCGGTTCGAGTTGGCCCCATCGTGGACGTCGAAGCCGTGCTCTGCCGGCGCTGCGCGACCGACGTGCCACTTGCCGAAGTGTGCGGTCGCGTAGCCCGCGTCGCGAAGGACCTCAGGGATCGTCTGCACCTCGCGCGGCAGCTCGGCGACGCTCCGCGGCGGCAGGAGCTTGGTCGGACCGCTGGGCCGGGCCTGCTTGCGGCCTCGACCCGGCTTCTGCTCTTGCCGCTTGCCGCGGCCGCCCTCGTTCACGTAGGTCATTCCGAGCTTGGCCGCGCTCATGCCCGCGAGGAAGCTCGCCCGCGCCGGTGTGCAGCGCGGCGCCGAAACGTAGAAGTCGCTGAAGCGCATCCCCTCTCGCGCGAGCCGCTCGAGGCTCGGCGTCAAACCTGCGGCCGCTTTCGCGTCGGGCAGCCGGTCGTCCATCGCGACGGACGTGCTGGCCCAACCAGCGCCGGTCCCTTCGAAGAGCACGAAGACGAAGTTCGGTCGGCCACCGCCGTTCGCGGCGTTCGACGATCGCCGACCTCTGGCCGGCTCGCTCCGCTGAGCGCGCTTGTTGCTCTGACCCCGCCGCTGCTGCTGCCGCTCTTCGCGACCAGGCTCAACCGCGCGCGCTGGCCCAGCGCCGAACTCGCCCTCGGCCTCGCGCCCTTCGGCGAGAGCCTTCAAGTAGGCCACGAGCGACTCCCGCTGCCCCGGGTTGTTGATCCCGGTGAAGCCCATGATCGTCCCGGGCGTGTGACGCTGCGGGCTCTCGAGGAAGGCGTCGAGCCGATCGCTGGTCCACCGCTCGCCGCGATTGCCCCGCGCCTTCATCGCCGACGAGTAGGCAAACCCGTCGACGGCTGCGACGCGGCGGCCGAAGACCCCATCTAGCGAGGGGCCTACGCCGCGACCGCTCTGCGGCGCGTGGCAGAGCGCGCAGAGCGCGAAGACGCGCCGACCCGCGAGCAAGACCTCGTCGCCCTCCAGAGGTGCTGCGGCTCGCGCGGACGGCTGCTCCTCGGGATCGCCGAGCGTGAACCGACCGCGCAGCTCCGTCATCCGGTCTGCCTGTTCGAGCGTTAGCGAGTCGCGCAGCGCGAGGAACGCGCGCGCCTGCCGCCACGTCATCCGCGCCTCGGCCAATCCTTGCTCCCGACCGTGGTCGCGGACCGCGTCCGCGTCGATCGAATCGCCGCGCAGGCCTCGCTCGAGCTCTCGGTTGACCGCCGCGCGCGCGGCGAAGAACGCGTCGAAGTCCTCGCGGTTCTGGTCGACGAGCGCCACCAACGGCGCGCGCTGTTCGGCCGTCAAGATCTCCGAGATCGCCCCGGCGAGGCCGTTGCGCGTGATGCCGTGGCCGCTGTCGACGCGCAGGTCGACGAAGCCGAAGTGCTGGCTGGGCTTGCCCGCAGTGTCGTAGTCGTTGTCCGAAGGCGTCCCGGTCACCCAGGTGAACAGCCGCGACGTCAGGTTCCACAGCTCTTGCTTCCGACGATCCCCACCGCGACCCACGCGCTCGTCGAGCCCCGCCTTGTCCGCGCGCTGCAGGCGGAACCGCCCGAGCTTGCCGCCCATCGCGCGGCCGCGCAGCGACGCCAACTCCGCGCGCTGTGGCGCACGGAGCGAACGGACGACGTCCGTGAAGCCCTCGGCGAGCGCGAGCCCCAGCGCGGCCTCGGCCTCGCCGAACCAAGCCCCGAGCCGCTCGACGTCGGCCAGCGTCACCGACTCCCCGACCAGCATCCCCTCGAGCTGCCGGTTGATCCGGAGGCGCGCGCGCCTGCAGGCCTCGAGCGCCGGCCACTGGTCCTCGAGCAGCTGCAGGACCCGCTCGCGCTGCGGCCCGTCGAGCGCTGCGTAGACCTCCTGGCCGACTGCGCCCCGGCTGATGGAGTGGCCGCTCGAGACGCGGAAGCGCACGAACCCGAAGTAGTTCGCGAGGCGCCCGACCGAGACATAGTCGTTCTCTTCCGCGCCGCCCGTCAACCACGTCAGCGCGCGCGTGATCACCGCGTGCTGCTCCTTGCGGGGCGTCATCCTCAGCTTTCGCGCGAGTTCACGCCCCTCGGTACGCGATCCGCCCTGCCCGAGGACGCTGACCGACATGAGGAACAAGATGCTGTACCGAAACGGGATAGCCGCCCATCGCTGCACCATCATGAGGGTGTGCATGCGGGCAATACGTGTCCCGCATGACTCTGCCCACTAGGCCCGACACCAATTCGTCGACGCCGCCGAGGGTGCATCGCTATCCTGTTTCCCCCCGAAACGAGAAACCCATGAGCTTCACTCACCAAGGTCGCGAGATCCGCAAGGTCGCCGTCATCGGCTCGGGCCAGATCGGCCCCGACATCGCCCTCTACTTCACCAAGGTCCTGAGCCCGTTCGGCGTGCAGACCGTGGTGGTCGACGTCAGCGAGGACGCGCTGAAGGGCGGCCGCAAGAAGCTCGAGAAGAAGGTCCAAAAGGGCGTCGAGACCGGCGCGTTCCGCGAGGAGCAGCAGGCCAAGATGGTCTCCAGCGTCTCGTGGACGACGGACTACGAGGT
>CAZTQF010000414.1:0-3568 GCA_964615255.1 uncultured candidatus Brocadiaceae bacterium
GGTCCTCTACGCCGTCGTCCAGGTCGACCAGGAGTTCCGCATCGTCACCAAGAGCGGCGTGGCGCAGCTCAAGAAGGACCTCAAGCGCGAGCACAAGGAGGCGGTCGCCGCGCACAAGGCCGCGGCCAAGGACGCCAAGAAGAACAAGGAGAAGTTCGACGTCCCTGCGCCCAAGGCCAAGAAGCTCAAGGTCGTAAAGCCCTCGATCGACAAGGAGGGCGCCGAGAAGCTGATCGCCGAGCTCGAGGCCAAGGCGGCCGCCAAGGGCGAGCGCAAGGAGCGCCCCGCCAAGGAGCGGAGCCGCGGCAAGCAGAAGCGCAAGGGCCGCGACGAGGCCAAGGCGGGCCGCGGCTGACGGGCGCGGTCGTCGGCGGGAGCGGAGCGCTGCGCGTCGGCGGGCGGCTCGGCAAGTACCGGCTCCACCGCCGGCTTGGCCGCGGCGGCTCCGCAGACGTGTTCGCGGCGTTCGACACGCTCGAGCGCGTCACGGTCGCGCTGAAGGTCCCAGCCGCCGAGCGGTCGGAGGCCGACGCGCGCGCGGACTTCGAGCGCGAGCTCCGCGTCGCCGCGCGGCTGGACCACCCGAACGTGCTGCGGCTCAAGAACGCCGACGTGATCGACGGGCGCCTGACGCTCGCCTACCCGCTGGGGGAGCGCTCGCTGCAGGATCGGCTGCGGTACCGGATGTCGCTGGACAAGGTGCTCGGCTACGGCCGCCAGCTGCTGGCGGCGCTGGCGCACGCGCACGAGCGCCGCGTGATCCACTGCGACGTCAAGCCCGACAACGTGATCCTGTTCGCCGACGGCGTGGCGCAGCTCTCTGACTTCGGCCTCGCCAAGCAGTCGCTCGGCACCCTGCAGGCCTCGTGCTCGGGCACGGTCGGCTACGTCGCGCCCGAGCAGGCGATGGGGCGTCCGAGCGCGCGCTCGGACGTGTTCTCCGCGGGGCTGATCCTCTACCGGTCGCTCGCAGGGGTCCTGCCGGAGTGGCCCTACCGCTGGCCCCTCGAGGGCCATACCCGGCTGCGGCGTCGCGCGCGCGAGCTCTCCTTGGTGCTGCAGCGCGCCCTCGAGGTCGACGCGCGGCGCCGGTACCGCGACGCCGGCGCGATGCTGCGCGCCTTCGACGAAGCGCGCCGGGCGCTCGAGCGTCGCCTGCGGCGCGGCGGCAGCAGGTGACCTCGCGGTCGGCAGCTCGCCGCTACTGACCGCGCGGTAGCGCCTCGCCGGCGCGATCCTTGTAGAAGTCCTTGATCTGCTGCCAGCAGTCCTGGGCGGTCTCCGCGTAGCTGATCAGGTCGAGGTGGCCCGGCGAGATCGTGCCCTCTTCGACGAACAGGTCCCAGTTGATCAGCCGGCTCCAGTAGTCCTCGCCGAACAGGATCACCGGGATCGGCTCCATCCGCTGGGTCTGGATCAGCGTCAGGGCCTCGAACAGCTCGTCCATCGTCCCGAAGCCGCCCGGGAAGGCGACCATCGCCTTCGCGCGCATCAGGAAGTGCATCTTGCGGATCGCGAAGTACTTGAACTCGAAGCACAGCGACGGGGTGATGTAGCTGTTGGGCTCCTGCTCGAACGGCAGCGTGATGTTGAGCCCGATCGACTTCGCGCCGACGTCGAAGGCGCCGCGGTTGGCGGCCTCCATGATGCCGGGTCCGCCGCCGGTGCAGATCACGTAGTCGCAGGTCTGGTCGATCTGGCAGCTGCCCGAGACGAGCCGGCCGAACTCGCGGGCCTCGTCGTAGTAGCCGGCCTTCTTCAGCACGTTCTCGGCGATGCGCACGGCGCGCTGGGCGTCCGTGTCGTCCGGGGCCTCGGCGAGGGTCGCGCGGGCTGCGGCGAGGCGGCGCTCGGCCTCGGCCCTCTCGACCACGCGGGTGCCGCCGAAGACGACGACCGTCGAGCGCACACCCTGCTCTTGTTGGATCAGCTCCGGCTTGAGCAGCTCGAGCTGGAGCCGCACCGGCCGGAGCTCCTTGCGGCCCATGAAGTCCTCGTCGGTGTGCGCCTGGCGGTACGACGTCGAGTGGCGGATCGCCGCGATCCGGTAGTCGTGGGCCTGCTGGTCGCCTTGGGTCGGCGTCTCGGGGCGATCGGTCATCGTGGTGGGTGGGCGCGGCGTCAGGCCGCGGCCCCCGACGACATCGGCATTCGGGCGCGCAGCCCGACAACCAACCTGGCGGGATTCGCGCTACCGTTGCCGTCATGGGAGCGTCCGCGCCGCGACTGACCTACTGCACCAACGTGCATCCGGCGCCCGACCTGCAGCGCCAGCTGGCGACGCTCGACGAACACGTCGCCCCGATCGCGGCGGCCGCGCGCGCGGCCGGCAGGCCGTTCGGCCTGGGCGGGTGGTGGCCGGCGCCGCTCGTCGAGGAGCTGCACCAAGACGTCGCGACCGCCGACCGGCTGGCCGACGCCCTGGCCGCCGCGGGCGCGCCGCTGTGGACGCTGAACGTGTTTCCGCACGGCGATTTCCACCAGGACGTCGTGAAGACGGCGGTCTACGCGCCGGACTGGGGGGACGAGGCGCGGCTGCTCTACACCCGGCGGTGCGCCGAGGTCGGCGCGCGCCTGATGCAGCCTGGCGAGGTGCTGCCGATGTCGACGCTGCCGCTGGGCTACCGCGGCCCCGACGAGCCGGCGGCGGACGAGCGCAGGATGGCCCGCAACCTCGCGCGCGCGGCGAGCGCCTTCGCCGACGTGGAGCGCCGGACCGGCGTTCGCTGCGTGCTGGCGCTGGAGCCCGAGCCGAACTGCCTGCTCGAGACGGTTCGGCAGGCAGCGGACTTCCTCGAGCGCTGGCTGTTCGAGGAGGGCGCCTGGACGACCGTTCCCGTCGAGCACCTGCGCCGCCACCTCGGCGTCTGCGTCGACCTGTGCCACCTCGCCGTCCTCGACGAGGATCCGCTCGCGGCGCTCGCGGACCTGCGTCGCCGCGGCGTCGCGGTCCCGAAGATCCAGGTGTCCTCCTGCCTCGAGGTCCGCAGCCCCGACGGGCTCGAGCAGCTGCTCGCCTTCGCGGAGCCCCGCTACCTGCACCAGACCCGCGCGGCGAACGGGCTGCGCGCGCTCGACCTCGACGACGTGCGCGCGCGGCGCGACGAGTTCGCGGCGGCGGGCCGGGTGCGCACGCACTACCACGTGCCGCTCGACTGGGACTGCGACGGCGCGTTCGGCTCGACGCAGCGCGAGGTGCGGCGGGTGCTGACCGCGCTGGCGGCGTCGCCGGAGCCCGCGCCGCTGCTCGAGGTCGAGACCTACACGTGGTCGGTGCTCGGCGACGCGTTCGGCGCAGCGCCGCTGCACGAGCGCATCCAGCGCGAGCTCGATTGGGTCGCCGCGGCCTGGAAAAACTGACGTTAGAGCGGCTCACCAAAGGCGCGAGCGTATGGGGTATGACCTCGATGAGGGAAAACGGGCTAGAAGCAGGCGGTGTTGCATGCCTGGCGTCGCGTCTGCGCACTAGCAGCGGCTCGATTCTGGCCGAAGCCAAGTGTCTCGGAAGGAACCTCTCCGGATCTGGCGCAGGGAAGCGAGCGCGACACGGCAGCCACAGCAGCAGCAG
>CAZTQF010000415.1:0-3564 GCA_964615255.1 uncultured candidatus Brocadiaceae bacterium
CTGCCCAACGCCATGGTCCAGGACATCATGGAGAAGCGCATGCAGGTCTCCAGAGAGGCCGCGGCACCGGCGGGACGGGACTGACCGGCGATTCCTTCAACAGCCGGTCGCGTCGTGCCGATACCACCGGCGGGCGAGGATCGGCAAACGGAGAAGCCACGTGGCCGACGAGAAGAACAAAGAAGACAACACGGACGCGCCCAAGAAGAAGGGCCTGTCGCCGCTGGTCCTGATCGCGGTCGGAGCCGTCCTCGGCGGCGCCGGCGTCGTGATCGGCGTCCCAGCCAAGACCGTCGAGGTGCCGGTCGCGCCGGTCTCCTACGGAGACGTCGACGTCCTGCACCTGGACGTCATCACCAAGACGTTCAACCCCAAGACTCGCGCGGGCAAGGCGGTCGCGAAGGTCTCGTTTCAGTTCCAGTTCACCTGTCGTGAGGACCGCTACGACCCTGCGTATCAGCTGGTCTCGGACCGCTGGGAGTACGGGCTCACCGCGGTCGGCAAGGTGCTGCGCCGGACGAGCGTCAAGGAGCTGACGACCGAGGCCGGCGAGACGATGCTCGAGGCCCGCCTCGTCGACGCGCTCAACGAGGAGCTGTTCCACGCCGCCGGCGGCGAGGCGCTCGCCGAGGTGACCAAGATCGTCAACCTCGAGATCCAGCTGCAGTGACGCGACGCCGCGTCGCTTGACGTGGCCCATCTTCATCCCGGAGCCCCCGTGAACGAGATCCTCAGCAACGACGAGATCGACACCCTGCTGGACATGTTCCGCAGCGAGGGTGGCGCCATCGACCAGGCCGGCGGGGACGACGAGCAGGCGCTCGCGCCCGTCGAGACGGCCGGCGGCCGACTCGTGCGCCACGTCGACCTGCTCAAGCCGAACCGCATCGGCCGCGAGCAGCTGCGCGGGATCGAGCGCTACTTCGAGAGCGCGGCGAAGCTGCTGTCTGCGACCATCAGCGACAAGCTGCGGCTCGACACCCGCTGCGACTGCGTCGCGCTCGAGCAGCAGCGCTTCAGCAGCTGGCTCGAGCAGCTCCCGGGGCCGGTCTCGATCTACGTGCTCGAGCTGGCGCCGTTCGCGCAGCCGTGCCTGCTGACAGTCAGCACCAGCCTGCTCTACGGCGCCGTCGACCGGATCCTCGGCGGCTCGGGGGAGGTCAAGTCGGTGCCCAAGGACTTCACCGACGCCGAGCACACCGTCGCCGAGGCGCTCGTCGCGCCGTGCCTCGACCGGATCTGCGAGGCGCTCGGCGAGGTCGTCGAGCTCGACTGGAAGATCACCAACCGGTTCTGCAACCCGTCGATGGCGCAGATCCTGCCGTCCCAGGACGTGGTGCTGTCGGTCTACTTCCAGGCGACCGGCGACCTGCTGATCGGCGACATGCGGCTGGTCGTCCCGTTCGCCGCGCTCGAGCCGCTGCTCGAGAAGTTCGGACGCGACCCCGTGAGCCAGCTGGAGCCCGGCGCCATGCGCGAGCGCCTGGGCGAGACCGTCAACGGCATGCCCGTCGACGTCGGCGTCGAGCTCGGCGGCACCCGCATCCGCCTGGGGCAGCTGCTCAAGCTGCAGCCCGGCGACGTGATCCCGCTCTCGACCCGCTTCGGCGAGCCCGCCGTGGTGCCGGTCATGGGCAAGCCCAAGTTCACCGCGCACCTGGGCCGGATCGGCAACAGGTTGGGCGCGAGAATTGCCGATGTCACCGGCGTCGAGGAGCAGCCATGACCGACAACGAACAGCCGACGACGACGCAGGAGCAGGACCCCACGACCGAGGGATGGGCGGAGGCCGCCGACCTCGCGCAGGCGGGCGCTGAGCTGGCGTCTGCTGCGGTCCAGCCGGTCGCGTTCGGCCAGCTCGGTCAGGGCGCTGCGGCCGGAGAAGCCCAGAACCTCGACCTGCTGCTCGACGTCGAGATCCCGGTCTCCGTCGAGGTCGGCCGCGCCCAGATGAGCCTCGCCGACGTGCTCAAGCTCGTGCCCGGCAGCGTCATCGCCCTCGACAAGAAGGCCGAAGAGCCGGTCGACCTGCGCGTCAACGGCAAGCTCGTCGCCCGCGGCGAGGTCGTGCTCGTCGACGACGTCTACGGCCTGCGCGTCACGCAGATCGTCGACGCCGCCGGCCGCATCGAGAGCCTGCGCTAGGCGCGCGCGTCAGTCCGCAGGGTCGTAGGCGAGGTTGGGCGCCAGCCAGCGCTCGGCGTCCTTGGTCGCCATGCCCTTGCGCTTGGCGTAGTCCTCGACCTGGTCGCGGTCGATGCGGCCGACGCTGAAGTAGCGCGTGGCCTCGTGGCCGAGGTAGATGCCGCTGACGCTCGCCGCGGGCGTCATCGCGAAGTGCTCGGTCAGGCCGATGCCCAGCTCGCGCGCGCCCAGCACGTCGAACAGGGTGTCCTTCTCGGTGTGGTCGGGGCACGCCGGATACCCGAACGCCGGGCGGATCGAGCGGTACTGCTCGCGCACGAGGTAGTCGCTGTCCGCGACCTGGTCGGCGGCGTCGGGGAAGCCCCAGTCGGCGCGCGCCTGCTGGTGCAGCTTCTCGGCGAAGGCCTCGGCGCAACGGTCGGCGAGCGCCTTGACCAGGATCGCGTTGTAGTCGTCGTTGTCGGCCTCGAACTCGGCCGCGAAGTCCTCTGCCCCAAAGGCGCTGACCGCGAACGCGCCGACGTGGTCTGGGAGGCCGCTGTCGACCGGCGCGACGAAGTCGGCGAGGCAGAGCGTGGGTTTGGTGTCGTCCGAGGTGCGCTGCTGGCGCAGCATCGGGAAGCGACAGCGCTCTTCGGTGCGCGACGCGTCGGTCCAGACGACGATGTCGTCGCCGTCGCTGTTCGCGGGCCAGAACCCGTAGACGCCGCGCGCGGTCAAGCGGCCCTCGTCCTGCATCCGGCGGAGCATCGCGACGGCGTTGTCGTGCAGCTCGCGCGCGGCCGAACCATAGTCGGGGTGCTCGAAGATCTTCGGGTACTTGCCCTTCAGCTCCCACGCCGCGAAGAAGAACGTCCAGTCGATGAACGGCACCAGGTCGTCGACCTGGACGTCCTGCAGCACGCGCGTGCCGGTGAACGAAGGGGTCGTGATCTGGTCGGCGCTCCAGTCGATCGAGAAGCGCTTCTGGATCGCCTTGGTGTAGGGCAGCAGCGGGTGCTCGATCTTCTGCCGGTGCAGCTCGCGGAGCTCGCCCTGCAGCTTGCGGTTGTCGGCGTCGAAGGTCCGCTTGCGGTCGTCGTCGAGGAGGTCGGAGACCGCGTTGACGACCCGCGAGGCGTCCTTGATGTGCGCGACCGGCTCGTCGAAGGCCGGCGCGATCTTGACCGCGGTGTGCTGCTTGCTCGTGGTCGCGCCGCCGATCAGCAGCGGCTGGGTCATGCCGCGGCGCTTCATCTCCTTGGCGACGTAGACCATCTCGTCGAGCGACGGCGTGATCAGGCCGGACAGGCCGATCAGGTCCGCGCCCTCCTTCTCGGCGGCGTCGAGGATCTGGTCGGCCGGCACCATGACGCCCAGGTCGATGACCTCGTAGTTGTTGCAGCCGAGCACCACGCCGACGATGTTCTTGCCGATGTC
>CAZTQF010000416.1:0-3556 GCA_964615255.1 uncultured candidatus Brocadiaceae bacterium
CGACATCGAGTACACGCGCGACCTCGGCTACGGCGCGATCGACTACCTGCGCGGCCTCGTCCGCAGCGGTCGCCAGGACGAGTTCGGCGCGATGGTCACGATCCAGCGCGGCGAGCTGGTGCCGCTGCGCTTCGGGACGTTCAACGACCCGGCCACCGGGCGGCCGCGCGTGCGCACGGTCAACCCGGAGTCCGAGGCCTACCGGGTGGCGCGCGAGTACCAGATCCGCCTGGAGCCCGACGACTTCGCCAACGAGGACCGGCTCGAGGCGATCGCTGCCGCGGCGAACATGACGGCAGAGGCGTTCACGGAGCGCTACGGCTACCTGTGCGCGCAGGACGCCTTCTGCCCGCGCAACTGACCGGCGCGCGCGCCGCGGCGGACTGCCGTCACCAGATGGTGCGGGGCTGCCCGCGCGGATAGGGTCGCGGGCTGCGCATGGTGACGACGGACCCAGCGACCGGAGGCCGACGCGAAGACCCGCGACAGTTCTTCGCGCATGCGGGCGGGCGGCCACGTGGCGCTGCGCTGGTCGCGGCGGCCGTCGCGCTGCTCGCGTGGTGGTGGTTCGCGCCAGGGCTGACGCTCGGGCTGCGCAACGACGACTTCCTCGCGACCTACTACGTCGACTCCGAGACCGGAGCGGTGCTGTGGGGGCGGGTGTTCGAGGAGTTCACCCGCGGCTGGTTCGGCGCTCCCGAGCTCTACCGCCCGATGGTCTCGCTGAGCCTCGCCGTGGAGTACGCCCTCACCGGGCAGCTGCCGCTGCTGCACCTCGGCAACGTGCTGATGGCGACGGTGGCGGCGGTCGCGACGGCGGCCCTCGCCATGCGCGTCTGCGTGGGTGGCCGTCTCCGCGCCGCGACCGCCGGGCTCGTCGCGGGAGCGGCGGTCGTCCTGCACCCGTCCGCGATCGAGCCGGCGACTTGGATCCTCAGCCGCACGACGGCGCTGCAGATGGCGTTCACGGCGCTGGCGCTCGCTTCGTACGTGCGCGCGCTCGACGGCGGCGCGCGTTGGCCGCACCTCGTGCTGCTCGCGCTCGCGCTCGGGACCAAGGAAGGCGCTGTGACCGCGCCGTTCTCGATGGTGATGCTCGACGTGCTGCACCGGCGCGGCGTGGCCGTCGGTGCGCGGGCGCGCGCGGCGCTGCCGGCGTTCTGCCTGCTCGGCGCCTACCTCGCGCTGCGGATCGCGCTGCTCGGTCAGGTCGGCAAGTCCGGCGATTCCGTCGCGGTCCTCGAGCGCGCCGACAACCTGGCCGTCCGGGCCGCGGACCTGTTCGCGTCGCCGGCGCCGGGCGGTGGCGGGCGGCCTTGGTGGATGCTCGCGCTCTGGGGGACGGTCGCAGCCGGGCTCCTGCGCGGCCTCGGCGCGCGCGGGCTGCTGCTGCTCCCGTGGGCGGTGCTGCTGGTCGCGCCGGCGAGCCACGTCGAGGTGATCGCGGGGCGCCTCGACGGCCGCCTGCTGTTCGACGCCGTGCCGTTCGTCGCGCTGGCAGCGGGGCTGGCGGTCGCCGGCGCTGGCCGCGACGCCGCGCGCGCGCTCGGGGCGCTGGCGGGTCTCGGTGTCGTGCTGCTCCCGACCGGGGCCGCGATGGGCTGGCAGCTACGCTACGTGGACGAGTCGCGCGCCGACCGGGCGCTGCGTCGCGAGCTCGCAGAGACGGCGGCGAGCGCGACGGGCGGCGCGCCGCTCGCAGTGACGGTGCTGCCGGTGCTGCCGCTGTACCACTTCAAGCTCTGGGGGCTGCTCGGCCAGCGGCCGCACCAGCGTCAGGACCTCCACGTCGTCGGTATGCCGGACCTGCTGTTCCCGCCGCTCGACCAGCCGGACCAGCTCGGCGACGCGACGGCGGTGCACGCGCTGTTCGCGAGCGGCGGCCGGCTCGCGACCTGGCAGCCTGACAAGGAGCGGTTCGTCGAGGTCTCGCGGCCGCGCGCGGGGATCTGTGAGATGGTGCGCCAGGGCCCTGGGTTCGTTCCGAGCGAGCCGTGGCCCGGGACGTCGGTCGCGGCCGTGGAGGTGCGCCTCCCCGAAGGCGCCCCGGCGTCGCGCGTTCGGCTCAAGCTCGCGGCCGACCTCCCGGACGGCCGCGCGATGCCCTGGCTCGAGCAGCCGGTGGTCGACGGTGCGTGTTGGTTTGACACGAGCCGCGCCTTCGCGCCGATCCTGTTCGAGAGCGTCGGGATGCCGTTCGCGGGGCTCGTCGTCGAGGTCGACGGCGCGCCGCCGCCAGCGGAGCTGCGGGTGGTGGTGCACGGCGCCAGCGAGGTGGTGGAGCGCAGCGGACCTGTCGCGGGCGCCGAGGTCGGACGCGACGAATTGCCGCGCCTGCTGCGTCCGCCGCAGGCGCTCCGTCACGACGTGCGCCTCCACCTCTTGCTGCCGACCGGGGTGCGTTCGGCGCCCGCGTTCGACGCGGTGCTCGCAGGGGAGCTGCGCTACGCCTGGGAGCTTGCGGCTCCGCTCGACGTGCAGTGGTTCTGGACCGGGCGCCAACGGCCCGGCGGCCGCCCGTGCGTCACGCGGCTCGAGTGGGCGCGCGTGCGCTGACGGTCCTGCGCCGCGGCGCTCGCGCGGCCTAGCGGTGCTCTCCGGCCGCCGTCGCGAGCTTCGCCACCGCCGCGCGGCGGCCGTCGTCGTCCATCTTGTTCCAGCGCTTCATGCAGCTGTTGCAGCAGAACGAGACCGTCTGACCCTCGAACTCGACGGTGGGGCCGCCGTCAGCGTCCTCCATGCTGATCACGCAGAGCTTGGCCTGGTGCTCGGCGCCGTCGCCGTCGAGCATCGAGCAGCCGGGGGAGAGGAGCGCGGCCAGGGCCGCGACGAGGAGCTTGGAAGGGAGCTTCATGGCACGGGTCGTATCGCCGCGGTCCGCCTCACGGATTCGGTCCGGTCCGAATCCCGAGCGGGGGACGTTGTAACGCGGCCATGGATGGCCTGAGATCTCGGCATGAACGCGCCGGTCCTCCGTGCCCTCTCGGGCTTGCTCCTGCTCACCGCTGCGTCGGCGCAGCAGGCCTTCTGGCCGGAGGACTGGAAGGACACGGCCGCGCCGCTCGAGCAGGCGGTCGCGTTCGCGCTCTACACGACGCACGCGGACACGCTCAAGCTGACCGCGCAGCTCTACCCGCTCCCGGACGGCGTCGACCGCGACGTGGTGCTGTCGGTGCGGCCGCAGCAGACCTGGAACGCCGCGTGGCGCGAGGTCGCTCGGGTGAAGGTCGACGAGACCGACTATGGATGGCCGCAGGAGGGCGTGAAGCGGTGGCTGGCGCACTTCCGCGTCGACGGGTGGGACATGACCCGCGACTTTGACTACCGGGTCACGGCCGCGGGCGGCAAGGCGACCTTCGAGGGCAAGATCCGCCGCGACCCGATCGAGAAGCAGGTGATCAAGGTCGCGTCGCTGAGCTGCAATGACAACGTGCACCGCGGCCCGCGCCAGGACATCGTCGACAACCTGCGCCACCAGGACCCCGACCTGGTGTTCTTCGCCGGCGACCAGAGCTACGACCACAAGCAGCACTACCACGCGTGGCTGTTGTGGGGG
>CAZTQF010000417.1:0-3549 GCA_964615255.1 uncultured candidatus Brocadiaceae bacterium
CCTTCTGGCGGCGCAAACGCGCTCCGGAGGTCGAGCAACGATCGCAGCGGCATACCGACGTCACCGTAGGTGGTGACAGGCGAGCTGTGGCGGCGGCCGTCAGGCAGCGCTCGTCGGGTAGGATCCGCACCGTCATGCGCATCCTGCTGCTCCTCGTGTCCTCTCTCGCCCTCGTCGCCGGCTGCTCGACCGCGCCTGTGTCGTCCCCGGCCCCCGGCCTGAACAGGGACTTCGCGCGGGACATCCGCGCGCTGCAGCGAGACCTGATCGAGAGCGAGATCACCGGCAGCAACGTGGTCTGGATCGTCGGCCGCGACCGCGACCTCTATCGCCACGTCGAGAACTCGGGCAAGCGCGGCGACCGGGACATCACCGCGGACACGCTGTTCCCGATCTGGTCGATGTCCAAGCCGATCACGATCGTCGCGATGATGACCCTGTTCGAGCAGGGCAAGTTCTCGTTCGACGACCCGGTGTCGAAGTACATCCCGTGCTTCTCTGAGCTGCAGGTCGTCGACGGCGACGGCGTCCGGCCCGCGCGAGAGCCGCTGTTGGTCGAACACCTGATGAGCCACCGCTCGGGCTACAGCTACTACGTCATGGGGGGCGGGAGCACGGACGCGCCGGCGCCGCCTGCCTTCGACCGGCCGCACCCCAACCAGACGCGCTTCGACGATCTGCAGCAGTTCTGCGAGGTCGCGGCGCAGCAGCCGCTGATGTTCGAGCCTGGCTCCGAGTTCCTCTACGGCATCAACCAGGCGATCCTCGGGCGGTTGGTGGAGGTGCTGTCGGGGATGTCCTTCGCGGACTACCTGCAGGCGAACGTGTTCGACCCGCTGGAGATGACCAGCACCAGCTTCGTGCTGGATGACGAGCGCCGCGCGCGCCTGCAGCCGCTGTGGATCAACCTCGAGATCGCGCCGGTCATCGAGGGGATGCCGCCGCCGGGCGGCACCATCAAGGGCTTCACCACGCTGCTCAACGAGATGACCTACAGCCCGAGGAGCAAGGCGCACTTCGGCGGCGAGGGGCTGGTGTCGTGCGCGGCCGACTACGCGCGCTTCTGCCAGATGCTGGTCCAGGGCGGCGTCTACAAGGGGCGGCGCGTGCTCAGCGAGGACAGCATCCAGCGCATGGTCGCGCCCAAGAGCCGCGACATCTTCGCCCCGGCCATGCCCGCCGGCATGGACATGGGCTACAGCGTGTTCGTGATGCGCGACGCATCCGGGGAAGGCACCAAGGCGCCGGCAGGCGTCTTCGGTTGGTCCGGCTACCACAACACGCACTTCTGGATCGACCCGGAGAACGACCTGTTCGCGCTGTTCATGAGCCGCGCGCGCGAGTTCAGCTTCGACATCCCGCGCCGCCTGCGGCAGGCGCTCTACGGCACAGCCGGGCGCTGAGGCCGCAGCGTCGCGACCTCGTCAGCGGGCGGCGGCGGGCGGCGGGCAGCAGACGACCGGCACGCCGCTCTGTCGCATGACCGCGGTCGCGACCGAGCCGAGGCGGAAGCGCTCGAAGGCCGACTTGCCCTGCGAGCCGACGAACACGTAGTCGCAGTCGCCGGTCGCGCGGAGGATCTCTGCTGCGACGTCTTCGGCGGCGCGCACGTCGACATCGCACGCCACCTCGTGCTCCTCGGCGAGACGCTGCAGCGTCGCGCGCGCGCGCTCGACGTCGCCGCCGACGTCGTCGCTGAACGCCGGCGCCAGCTCGGGGTCGGGGATGACGTGGAGCAGCCGCAGCCGCGCGCCGGCGACCCGTGCCCACTCGAGGGCGTGGCGGACGGCCACGAGGCCGGATTCGGAGAGGTCCGTCGCAGCGCAGAGCAGCATGGGCGGAGTGTCGCCTGCGGGCGCCGCGCGCGCCATGCGCACCTTTGCGGAGCGTCCTCTCAGGCCAGCTGACGCCAGGCGACGAGCGCCAGGGCCGCGCCCAGCAAGACCAGGATCACCGCGCGCGACCGCTTCATCAGCAGCTCGAACGCGGGCTTGCCCAATCGATGCAGCAGCCAGGCCGTCAGGTAGATCCGGGGGAAGCGGCTGGTGGTCGACGCGAGCAAGAACACCCAGAAGTCGACCTTGTCGTGGCAGACCCCTGCGAAGACCGTGAACACCTTGTAGGGCAGCGGCGTGAAGCCCCCGAGCCAGACCCACAGGAACGAGTTGCTGCCGTACCAGCGGCTGATCTCCGCGTACCACTCCGGGGTGAACCCCGGTATGTGCTCGAACGCGAGCTCTCGCAGCCCGTGCTCCCAGAGCCAGAAGCCGAGCCCGTAACCCACCACCCCGCCGATCACCGACGCCGCCGAGCACCAGAACGCGTAGGCCCAGCGCTTCTCCGGCCGCAGCAGGATCATCGGGACGTAGAGCACCTCGGGGAGGACGGGGCTGCAGCAGGCGTCGGCGAACGACAGCAGGCACATGATGGTCAGCGCGAACCGGCCACCGGCGATCTGCTCCATCCGTTGGCGCCAGCGCGCCTTGACCCGGGCGCGCAGCCTGCGGTGCTCGACGGACGGGGGCAGCGGCGCGTCAGGACGCACGGCCGTCGCGTTCGGGGCCGTCGACGAGTCGCCAGCGGATCGCCTCGCCGGCGCGCATCGGCACGAGCTCGTCGTCCCCGAACGGCAGCGTCGCGGGGACCGGCTGCTCGACGCGCTCCAGCGTGACCTTGGTCGGGTTGCGCGGCAGCCCGTAGAAGTCCGGGCCGCGGTGGCTCGCGAAGGCCTCGAGCTTGTCGAGCGCGCCGGCGTCCTCGAACGCCTCGGCGTAGAGCTCGAGCGCCGCGTGCGCGGTGTAGACGCCGGCGCAGCCGCAGTCGCTCTCCTTGCGGCCGCGCGCGTGCGGCGCGCTGTCGGTGCCGAGGAAGAAGCGGTCGTCGTCGCCGGTCGCCGCCCCGACGAGGGCCGCGCGGTGCCGCTCCCGCTTGAGGATCGGCAAGCAGTAGGCGTGCGGGCGCACGCCGCCGCGGAACAGCTCGTTGCGGTTCCAGAGCAGGTGGTGGGCGGTGATGGTCGCCGCGACGTTGCCGCCTGCGGCGCGCACGAACTCGACCGAGTCCGCCGTGGTCACGTGTTCGAGCACGACCCGCAGCCGAGGGAAGTCGCTGCACAGCGGCGCGAGGTGGCGCGCCAGGAACTCGCGCTCCCGGTCGAACACGTCCACGTCCGCATCGGTGACCTCGCCGTGGAGCAGCAGCGGCAGGTCCACGCGCTCCATCTCGGCGATCGTCTCGCGCACGCGCCCCCAGTCGGTGACCCCGTTCTCGGAGTTCGTGGTGGCGCCTGCAGGGTAGAACTTCACCGCGTGCACGCGGCCCGAGCGCTTCGCGGCCTCGACCTCCGACGGCGGCGTGCGGTCGGTGAGGTAGAGGGTCATGAGCGGCTCGAAAGCGGTCCCGTCCGGCACCGCTGCGAGCACGCGGTCGCGGTAGGCCTCGGCCTCGGCGACCGTCGTCACGGGCGGCTTCAGGTTGGGCATCACGACGGCCCGCGCGAAGCGCCGCGCCGTGTCGGGCACGACGTCGGCGAGCACGACGCCGTCGCGG
>CAZTQF010000418.1:0-3514 GCA_964615255.1 uncultured candidatus Brocadiaceae bacterium
CGAGAAGATGCTCTACGACAACGCGCAGCTCGCCTCGGTCTACCTGCGAGCGAGCGCGTGGAGCGGGGACGGGCGGCTCGCCGAGGTGGGCCGTCGAACGCTGGACTACCTCGTCCGTGAGCTGCAGGCGCCGTCGGGCGGGTTCTGGGCGAGCCAGGACGCGCAGTCCGAAGGGGTCGAGGGCAAGTTCTTCGTCTGGACGCAGGACGAGGTGCGCGCGGCGGCGGGCGAGGCGGCCGACGAGGTGTGCGCGGTGTTCGGCGTCACGGCAGCGGGCAACTGGGAGGGCGTCAACGTGCTGACGCTGCGAGCGGAGCGCCCGAGGACGGCGCCGTTCGAGGCCGCCTCGGCGGCGTTGCGGAAAGCGCGCGCGGCGCGCGTGCGGCCGGCGACCGACGACAAGCTGCTGGTCGCGTGGAACGGCTTCGCGATCGAGGCCCTCTGCGACGGCTACCGCGCGGCAGGGGACGCGCGCTGGTTGGCTTCGGCGCAGCGCGCGGCGGACTTCCTGTTGACCCACTGCGTGAACGACGGGCGCGTGCGGCGGAGCTGGCAGGGGCAGGCTGCGCCGTTCCCTGGCTACCTCGAGGACCACGCCGCGCTGGCGTGCGCGCTGCTGGCGCTGTTCGAGTGCGACGCGGATCCGCGCTGGCTCGCGGCTGCCCGGGACGTGCTCGACGCGGCGGTCGCGCACTTCGCCGCCGCAGACGGCTCGTTCTACTTCACGGCAGACGACCACGAGACGCTGCTCGCGCGCGCCAAGAACGCGAACGAGGGCGCGACGCCGTCGGGGGTCGCCCTGATGGCGCGGGCGCTGATGCGCGCGGGGCTGCTGCTCGGCAGCGAGGCGCGCTACGAGCGCGGCTTGGCCGTCCTGCGCGCCCACCACGACGTGCTGCGCGACCGTCCCGACGCCGTGCCGTCGTTGGCGCGGGCCGCCCTGTTCCACCTGGGCAACCCGCGCGAAGTCGTGGTCGCGGGCGAGCCGGGCGATCCTCGCACGACCGCGCTGCTAAGCGCGGCGCGGGGCGGCGTCGGTGCTCCGCGCGTCGTCGCGCTGTTGACCGCCGGCAACCGTGCGCGCCTCGAAGCGCTGTCCCCGCTGTTCGTGGGCAAGACCGCGAACGGCGCGCCGCGCGCCTATGTCTGCTCGCGCGGGGTCTGCGAGGCGCCGGTCACGACCGCCGCCGCGCTCAGAGCGGCGCTGGCGCCGCCGTCGGAGGAGGCCCGGTGACGGAGTCGCTCGAGGACGTCGTCGACGGTCACCGCCTCGTGCAGGAGGTGTTTCGTGATGAACACCACGTGGCGTTCTTGGCGGAGCGGCCGGTCCGGGTCGGGCACGTCGTCGTGTGCACGACGGAGTCGGTCGATTCGGTGTTCGATCTCGACCCGGCGGCGAGCGCGCGGCTTTGGCAGCGCGTGCACCTGCTGGGCGTGGCGATGCGCGAGCGCTTGCCCTGCGCGCGCGTCTGCGTCAGCGTGATCGGCTGGGCGGTGCGCCACGCGCACGTCCACCTGATCCCGACCGACGAGGCCGGACAAGTCCCTGGGCTCGACGGCGCGCCGCCGTCAGCAGCTGTCATGCGCGCTGTCGCGGCGCGGCTCACGGGCTGATCGCGCCCGCGCTCAGCCGGTCAGGCGCGGGTTCCGCTTGAAGACGTCTTCACCGTCCCTGGTGCGGAGATAGCCAGCGTAGCCGCGAACGAACCACTCGAGCTCGTCGGCGGTCTCGACGCTCAGCTCGCGAGCCTCGCGGGCGTTCCCGATGCGCTCGGCGAGGTGACGGAACGGCGCCGTCGCCAGCAAGAACGCCGGGAAGTCGTCGGCGGGCTTGGGGTCCTCGGCGAGTCCGCGAAGGCGGTCGAGCCAAAGGTCTTGTTCGCGCGTGTAGCGCGCGCGCAGGGCCTGACGCTGGTCGAGGGTCAGGGTGCGGGGGTCAGCGAGGAAGTCGTGTGTATCCAAGGCGGTGCCTCCGGAGTCAGATCTCCGTTGTGGATCGACCCTCGGCACCGGATTCTTGAGCCGTTGGCGAGTTCCGAGGCTTTCCGGGTGAGGCGGCTGCGCCGGGGCGACCAGGCCGCGGACGTCCTCGCGCGCGCCGCGGGCGCGCACGGCGTGTACGTCCGCAACGCCCTGGAGTCCGCTCGCGTCGACGGCGCCGTCTTCGAGATCGACGGCGAGGCGGCGGGGGCCGCGTGGTTCGGGCCGCGCGGCAACCTCGTGCTCGTCAGCGTCCCGGAGTTGGACGCCTACGACGACGAGGTGGCGCGCCACGTGGCGCGGAGTCGGTACGGGTGGCGGATCGCGCTCGGGGCGGCGGCGCTGGTGGACGCGGTGGCCGCGCGCGTGTCCCGTCCGGCGCTGGCGCACCGCGACCAGGTCTACTACGTCGGCGGACGCGCCGAGGCGGACGCCCGCCTGGTCCGCGAGGACGTGCGCGCGGCGCAGCGTGAGGACCGCGATCGCCTCGCGCGCGCTACGCTCGCGCTCAACGCGAGCGACCTGAACATCGCTCCCGAGCGCGTCGACCGGCGCTGGCTGTACAGCACCATCGACGCCCGGACGCGCGACGGCAGCACGCAGGTGCTCGGCCCGGTCGGCGGCCTGTGGACGAAGCTCGACTTCGGCAGCGTCGGCGCCGCCGGGCACGTCCTCGAGGGGGTCTTCACGTTCCCCGAGCAGCGCGGTCGAGGCCTCGCCGCCGAACTGGTCGCGAGCTGCATGGCGCGTTCGGACGCGGCGGTCTCGCTCCACGTCGCCGAGCACAACGCCGCGGCGCGGCGCTGCTACGAGCGTGCCGGGATGCAGGAGGCCGGCCGCTGTCGGCTGCTGCTGCTGGGCTGACGCAGCGCCCGGTCAGCGCAGCGTGGCGGCGAACGCCAGTTCGGGGCCGAACAGCGGGTGCTGGCACCGCCCACGGAGCGCGAGGGTGTGCATCTCCCGGTCGAGGGTCTGCCGCAGCAGCTCGCCCTCGGCGACCTTGCCGACGGCGCGCAGGCTCCGGGCGAGCAGGGCCTTGGTGAGCGGCGAGGAAGAGAGCAGCGCGGCGCGCGCGAGGGCCTGCTGCATGGCGCCGACCTCGCCCTGCTGTTCGTGCGCAAAGGCGGCGAGCAGCGCTGCCCACGCGCTGTCGCCGTCGCGGCCGAGGGTGGCTTCCAGTCGTTCGGCGCGGCGACCGCTCGTCAACACCTGGTGCAGGCCGCCGACGAACACGGCGGCGTCCCGGGACGCCGCTTCGACGGGCAGCTTCTGGATCGCTGCGACCAGCGCTGGCAGCTCGGCGGCGCCGCCGATTCGAACCAGGACGGCGCCTGCCTCGGCGAAGTTCCCGGCGCGCTGGTCGAGCTCCAGCGGGTGCTCGACCAGCCACCGCAGGTCTTCGAGCAGCAGTCGCCGCGCGCGGGGCAGGTCTCGCTGCAGCAGCGCGTGGGCAGCCTGCATCCGCAGCGCCTGGTGCTCGAGGCCGCCGCGCCCGCGCGCGCCGTGCTCCCGCCGCGCGCGCTCGAGGAGCGCG
>CAZTQF010000419.1:0-3510 GCA_964615255.1 uncultured candidatus Brocadiaceae bacterium
GCGCGAGAAGCTCGCCAGCCTGCAGCTCGGACACGACGAGTTCTTCCGGGTGAACGCAGGCGACGGCGTAGAGCTCGACGGGTGGCGGATCACGCCGCCGGACTTCGACCCGTCCAAGCGCTATCCGCTGCTGGTCTACGTCTACGGCGAGCCCGCGGCGCAGACGGTCGTCGACCGCTGGGGCGGCTTCAACTACCTGTGGCACCACATGCTCGCGCAGCAAGGCTACGTCGTGCTGAGCATGGACAACCGCGGCACGCCCGCGCCACGCGGCGCCGCCTGGCGCAAGTCGGTCTACGGCAAGATCGGCATCACGGCGCCCATCGACCAGGCCAACGCGCTGCGCGCGCTGCAGGCGAAGTGGCCGTGGCTCGACCGCGAGCGCACGGCCGTCTGGGGGTGGAGCGGCGGCGGCTCGATGACGCTCAACGCGCTGTTCCGCTACCCGGAGCTCTACCAAGCGGGGATCGCGATCGCGTTCGTCGCCAACCAGCGCTTCTACGACACGATCTACCAGGAGCGCTACATGGGCCTGCCGAGCACCAACGCGCAGGGCTTCGTCGACGGCTCCCCCATCACCCGGGCGCACCGCCTCGAGGGCGACCTGCTGCTGGTCTATGGCACCGGCGACGACAACTGCCACTACCAGAACTGCGAGGCGCTGGTGAACGAGCTGATCCGGCACGACAAGCCGTTCGACATGCAGATCTACCCCAACCGCAGCCACGGCATCTACGAGGGCGAGAACACCCGACGCCACCTCTACACGACCATGACCCGCTACCTCACCGAGCACGTCGCGCCCGGAGCGCGCTGAGGACGCGGAGCGCTGCGCCGCGGGAGCTCAGCAGATCCGGCAGATGTTCTCCATCTCGGACCACTTCTCGCCGGGCTTCGCCTCGGGCAGCGGCGACTGGTACTTGTCCATCATGTCCTCCCACTCTTGGCACCTGGGATGCGTGCGCAGATACGCGGGCAGCCCCGTGGCGACGTCGAAGTCGTCCTCGACCTCCATCAACATGAACAGCCGCCGACCTAGACGGTAGATGTTCATCTCGATCAGCCCGACCGACTTGAGGCCGTCCTGCACTTCGGGCCAGACGTCGCGGTGATGATCGCAGTATTCCTCGATCAGCTGCGGATCGTCGGCCAGGTCGATCGTGTAAGCGATGCGCTTCATCGCCGCAGTCTAGGGACGCGCCGCGGCGATCCCAACGCGCGCCTGCCGTCGCGCGCCGATGCGCCGCCCGCTACCTCAGCTCGTCGGCCGCCGCCGCGACGCGCGCCTGGCCGCGGCGATCTCCCAGGCTCACGACGATCGCCACCAAGAAGCCGAGCGCGAACGCGGGCAGGAGGACGTCGAGGGACTCCAGGTAGCCGGACCACGTCTCGAGCCCCGCGCCGTCGAGCAGCGCTGGCACCACCCACTTGAACAGCCCCACGCCCAAGAAGCCGGCGATCATCGCGCACTTGGCGCCCAGGGCGGTCAGCTTGCTCCACCAGAGGCTGAGGATCACGGTCGGACAGAAGGTCGCAGCGATCCCCGACCAGCCAAAGATGATGGTCCAGAAGACCCCCTCCTCTTTGTCGACGAGCATGATCCCGATACCGATCGCGAACGACACCAAAGACAGGCCGAGCGTGACCTTTCGGGTCAGGCCCAGGAGCCGCTCGTCGCTCATGTCCGGGTTCTTGGTCTTCTGCCAGTAGTCGCGGACCGCGGCGCTCGAAGCGACGATCAGCAGCGAGTCGATCGTGGACATGATGGCACTCAGGACCATGGCGATGAACAGGCCGGCGAAGAACGCAGGCAAGAGCCCCTGCGCCAGCTCGGGCAAGATGTTGTCGGCGTTGCCGCCGAGCGCCTCGGGCTCGAAGATGGCGCGGCCGAACAGGCCGACCAGCACCGCGCCGGAGTCGGCGAGCACCGTCCAGACCCCCGCCGTGATCGTGCCCGGCAGGATCTGCTTCTCGTCCTTCATCGAGATGTAGCGCACGAACACCTGCGGCGAGCCCAGGAACCCGATCCCGATCGCCGCCATGCCGAGCACCTTCACCAGGGTCGCGGTTGTCCAGCCGCCCGAGCTCGGCCCGGCGTCGCCGGGGCCGTGCCAGGTCAACAGGTGCGGGTCGATCTCCTGCAGGGAGGCCGCGACCTCGTCGAGGCCGCCGACGTGTCCGAGCGCGACGAGCGGCAGCGCGACGAGGCCAGCGACCATCAAACTGCCCTGGAAGACGTCCGACCAGACGACTGCGGTGAAGCCGCCTTGCGTGATGTAGACGAGGACCACGGCGAACCCCGCCGCTGCGCCGGCGTAGTGGTTCCAGCCGAGGAACGCGTGGAACGCGGTGCCGGTGGCGAACACCTGCGCGCCCGCATAGATCGGCACGAACACCACCAGGGCGAACGCCGCGATCAGCCGCAGCGTGCGCCCGGAGTCCCGCAGACGCGCCTCGAGGTAGTCGGGCATCGTGACCGAGTCGTAGCGGTCGGTCAGTCGCTTGAAGCGGCGCGCCATCAGCATCCACGCTCCGCAGACGCCGAGCACTTCGCCGACGACCACCCAGAAGGCCTGGACGCCGACCGCATAGCCCATGCCGGTCAGACCCAACAGCAACCACGCGCTCTCGCCCGTCGCGCGCGCTGAGAAGGCGACGTTGAAGAACCCGAGGCTCTTGCCCGACACGAAGTAGTCACGCGTGCTCTGGACTCGCTTCGACGCGAGGTAGCCGATCACCAGCAGCGCGGCCGCATACAGCGCGACGGCGAGCAACTTCATGGCGAGTTCGATGGTCACATCCTCCTGTCGTGCGGCTCGCGCGCCCGACATCGGGCCGCGACAGCGAAGCTGACCGTTGCGCACGAGATCGCGAATTGCAAAGGAACTCGCGCGACGGCGACCGCCCCGTCGCCGCCGTGCAGAATTCGCCGCATCGCCTCTCTGTTCTTGTTAGGGTCACACGTCGAAGGACAGCGCAGCCATCCCCACCCCGCGAGAGGCGCCACCCCGTCCGCTGCGCGCCCCTTCATCGGTATGCTTGACAACGACCCCCTCGAGCAAGTCGCCGATCTCTTCAAACAGATCCTCCTGGAGCGCCGTGACCAGGAGTCCCACACACCCGTCTTGCCGCGCGCGCAGGCCGACGAGCTGAGAGCCAAGCTCGACCTGCAGCTGCCCGATTCGGGCCGCGACCTGGACGACGTCGCTGCGCGGCTGCGCGCGCTGGTCCGCCACACGCCGATCACGACTTCGGGGAGCTTCTTCAACCAGCTCTTCGGGGGACGCGAGCCCGCCGCGCTGCTCGGTGAGACCGTGGCAGCGGCGCTGAACAACTCGATGTACACCTACAAGGTCGGCGGCGCCCAGGTGCTGGTCGAGCTCGAGCTGATCAAGCAGATGGGCCTCCGCGTCGGCTTCGAGAACGCCGACGGGGTCTTCACGCCGGGTGGATCCCTCTCCAACCTGGCCGGCATGCTGCTGGCCCGCGACCGCAAGCGGCCCAGCGCGC
>CAZTQF010000420.1:0-3507 GCA_964615255.1 uncultured candidatus Brocadiaceae bacterium
CGTCGTTCACGGCCGACACGCTGGCCGAGCTCGCCGAGCAGCACCCGGATCACCGCCTCTACTTCCTGATCGGCAGCGACAACCTGCCGCTGCTGCCGACCTGGCACGAGCACCACCGGCTACTGCGGCTGGCCACGGTGGTCACGTGGCCGCGGCGCGGCCATCCGATCGACCCGGTCGCGCTGGCGCAGCTCGACCTCGAGCCGCAGGAGCGCGCGGCGCTGCTCGAGCACGCGCTGCGCCTGCCGAGCGACGACGTGTCCGCCACCGCGCTCCGCGCGCAGCTGCGCGGCGACGCCCCCCCACCGACCGCGCTGCCGCCTGCGGTCGCCGACTACATCCGGCGGCACGGCCTCTATCGATGATCGCGCCGGCATGGGCAGCCGCCATCGCCGCCGCCGCGCTGGTCGTCGGGGACCAGCTCAACCGACGCCTCGTCGGCTGGCTGCCGGACGACGTCCCGCGCCCGGGGCGCAAGGCGCACCGCCGGCCGGTGCCGCTCGCCGGCGTGATGCTCGCGCCGATCGTGGTCGGCTTCGCCGCCGCGGCCGCGTGCTGGTGGGTCTGTGGCGCCGTCGCGATCGCAGCCGGGGTGGGCTTCGTCGACGACCGCAAGAAGGAGCGGGGCGGCGCGCTCGCCGACGGTGGCGTCGACTGGCGCGTCAAGGCCGCCGCGCTCCTGTGCGCAGCCGGGCTGGTCGCGACGACCGCGGCCGATGGGTCGGCAGACCCCTGGCGCTGGGTCGCCGCGTTCGGCCTCACGTTCGTGCTGATCAACGCCGTCAACTTCCTGGACAACACCGACGGCGTCACCGCGAGCACGGCGGCCGCGCTGTTGCTGGGGCTCGGCTTGCTCGCGCTGTCGCCAGGAGCCACAGCGACGGTGACCCTCGCGGCCGGCTTCGCCGCGCTCGGCTTCCTGCCGTTCAACTGGCCCTACCCGCGCCTCTTCTTGGGCGACAGCGGGGCCTACACCCTCGGCGTGTGCGTCAGCTACGCGACCGTCCACGCCAGCAGCGCAGCGCCCGCGTGGCTGCTGGCGGCCGCGTTGCCGCTGGTCGACTTCACGCAGGTCGTGCTGATGCGCGTCGCGCTCAGGGTTCCGCCCTGGGTCGGCGACCGCAGGCACCTGACCCACATCGCGCAGAACCTGGGCCTCCCCCGCGCAGCGGTCGCGCCGCTGTTCGCGCTGGGCACCGTCGGGTGCTGCGCGCTCGCGCGCGCTATCTGACCGCGCGCATCTGCTGCCACTGCGCGCGGAGCGACTCGCCTGCAGGCGCCCGCTCCTCCAACCACGTCAGCTGCGCGTCCCGCCGCTCGACGAAGCTGGCGCGGTCGAGCGACCCCGCGGGCTTGCCCTGCACGCAGGCGTGGAGCACGATCGCCAGCGCGAACCGCACGCCCCCGACCCCGGCGAACCGGTTGAGGTCGCGTTCGGCCCGCTGCAGCGCGTCCGGCACGGCGCCCGACAGGAGCGTCATCACGGTCTGGAGCGCAAAGAGCTCAGCGGGCGGCGCGTCGCCGAAGTCGACGACCAGGTCCCGCACCGCGACCTCGTCCCGGACCGGATCGAACGAGGCCGAGAGCGCGACCAGCCGGCGCTCCTTCGAGCCCGGGTGCGTCGCCTCGAGCTTGGCGGCGAACGCCGCCGCCCGGTCGTGGCTCCAGAGGCGCTTGCACGCCTGCCAGGCGCGGAACGCGTCGGCCACATCGCCGCCGCCTTCGTCGTAGGCGCGTGAGGAGAACGCGATCACCTGCTCCAGCATCGCCTGCGAAGACGCGGTGTCGCCCGCGAAGCCGTCCTGGCGGGCGAGCTGGATGCGCGCGCCGAGCCGCTGCTCCGCCGGGGTCGCGCCGGGCGAGTCGGCGACCGAGCCGAACAGGCGGTAGGCCCGCTCTGCGCGACCGCGCAGCAGCTCGATCTCGGCGCGGGCCGCGAGCAGCTCGGGCGCGGTCTCGGCGTCGTCCAGCATCATCAGCCCCGCCATGAGATCGCCCAGGCGATCCATGTCCGGGCGCTCGGACGCGAGCTCCGTGCGCACGTCGGCGAGCAGCTGGCTCCGCCGAGCCGCGCGCGACGCCCCCTCCTGCCACCACAGGAACGCATAGGAGCCCGCGACCGCGGCCACGAGCGCCACCAGCAGCAGGATTCGCCGGTCGCCGAGAGGAGAACGCTTCCCCGGCTTGCCGGGCGCGCTGGTTGATCTGCTGCTGTTCACGTCAGTTTGACGGCGATCATGGTGAAGTCGTCCTCACGGACATCGCTGCCGACGTGGTCCCGGACGCAGCGCTCGACCTCCGCGAGGACCTCGTCCGCGGTGCGACCGTCGCGGCGGAGCGTCCCCACCAGCTCGTGCAGGCGCTCGACGCCGAAGACCTCGCGGGCCGGCGACATCGACTCGTCGACGCCGTCCGTGTGGGTGAAGAGCAGGTCGCCAGGCTCCAGGCCAAGGACCGGACTGGACTCGTACTCTTGGTCGCCCACGACGCCGAGCACCATGCCGGTCTTCTCGAGCACCTGGACTCCGTCCTGCTGGCACAGCACCAGCGCCGGGTGACCGGCGTTGACGTACTGCAGCGTGCGCTGGCTCGGATCGATGACCATCAGCAGCAGGGACATGAAGTTGCCGGTCTCGACGCCTTGGACGAGCCGCTGGTTGATCTTGGTGACGACGGTGGCGGCGTCGTCGATGAGCTCGAGGTAGCTGCGCAGCGCCGCTTGCACCGCGTGGTTGAGCAGCGCAGCGCCGACGCCGTGGCCGGTGACGTCGCCGATCATGACGGCGTAGCGACCGCCGGGCAGCGGCACGAAATCGTAGGTGTCGCCGGAGGCCTGCTCCGCCGCCTCGTAGCGCAGGGCCACGTCGAGCCCGGACGCGTCCCGCGGCAGCGGCGGCAGCAGGTGCTGCTGGATGCGCCGCGCGATCTCGACGTCCTTCTGCAGGCGGGCCTTCTCGAGCGAGTCCGCGTAGAGCCGCGCGTTCTCGACGGAGATCGCGAGCTGCGCCGAGATCGCGCCGAACAGGGCCTGGTCACGCGCCGAGAACTCGCGCCGCACGGCCCGGCTGTCGACGTAGATCACCCCGACCGTGCGGTCCTGCGCGCGCATCGGGGCGCACATCACCGCGCGCAGCTTGAGGTCGTAGACGGAGCGCCCCAGCTCCAGGGCCTGTTGGTCGGACTGCACGACGCTGCGGACGGCGACGCCCTCCTCGAGACAGCGACGCACGAGGCTCCGGCTCCACTGCAGGCCGCCCGAGAGCGCGCGCCCCTCCTTGTCCTGCGCGACGCGCACCGTGAGGCTGTCGGGGCTGTCCCCCAGCAGCAGCAGCGCCCGCTCGGCGCTCGTCACCTGCAGCGAGCGCGCGACGATGTTGGCGAGCACGTCGTCCAGGTCGATGTTCGCCGTCACCGCAGCGATGGTGTCGAGCAGGATCTCCAGGGAGCGCGAGTCCTGTTCGGCGTCGCCCGAGAGGATCGTCGACGCCGACGCGTCGTCCACTGTGC
>CAZTQF010000421.1:0-3500 GCA_964615255.1 uncultured candidatus Brocadiaceae bacterium
GCCGCGCAGCTCGACGCGAGGGTCGGCGACGAGGTCGTGCTGCGCGTCGAGAAGCCGAGCCTGATGCCGCAGGAGGCGACCATGGCGACCGTCGACGACGTCGCGTTCGCCCTGCGGGTGGTGGTCGACGGGATCGTCGACGACGACGCGTTCGGCCGCTTCGGGCTCCGCGCCAGCCAGGTCCCGCCCTCCGACGTGTTCGTCTCGCGCGCGTGGCTGGCAGCAGAGCTCGACCTCGCGGGACGGGTCAACCTCCTGCTGACCGACGCAGGAGTCGCCGCCGCGGACGCCGCGCTGCGCGCGCGCTGGCAGCTCGCCGACGCCGAGCTCGAGCTCCGCGAGCAGGAGACCTCCTGCGAGCTCCGCAGCGACCGCGTCTTCCTGGACGCTGCGAGCGTCGACGCCGCCGCGGCGCTCGCGCCCGACGGGCTGGGTGTGTTCACCTACTTCGTCAACGCGATCGAGGCCAAGGGCCGCGTGACCCCCTACTCCATGGTCTGCGGGCTCGGGCCGCTCGCGGCAGGCCACGAGGTCGCGCCCGCCCTTTTAGAGCTGGCCGCGCTGGCGCCGAAAGACGACGACGAGCTCGTCGCCAACTCGTGGCTCAGCGAGGACCTCGCGCTGCGCGAAGGCGACGCGACGGCGCTCAGCTACTTCGTGATGAGCGGCCAGCTCCGGCTGGACGAAGCGCGCCGGGAGCTGCGCGCCGGCCGCGTCGTCCCGCTGCGGGGCGCGGCAGACGACGCCTCGCTGATGCCGGCGTTCCCCGGGCTCGCCGAGGCACGCAGCTGCACGGACTGGGAGCCGGGCGTGCCCGTGCAGCTCGACGCGCTCGACGACGCAGACCAGGCCTACTGGGACCGGCACCGCGGCACGCCGAAGGCCTTCGTCACGCTCGCGACCGCGCGCGCGCTCTGGGCCAACCGGTTCGGGACGCTGACCTCGATCCGCGCGCCAAGCGCCGCGGCGGCGGCGCTGCGAGAGCAGCTCCCCCGCACGCTGCTCCCCCAAGACCTCGGCCTCTACTTCCAGGACCTGCGCGGCCCCGCGCTCGCGGCGGCCGCGCCGGCGACCGACTTTGGCTCGCTGTACCTCGGCCTGAGCTTCTTCTTGATCGCAGCGGCGCTGCTGCTCGCGGCGCTGCTGTTCGTGTTCGGTCTGGAGCGGCGCAGCGGCGAAGTCGGCGCGCTGCTCGCGGTCGGCTTCGAGCCCGGACACGTGCGGCGCCTGTTCGGGACCGAGGCCTTGCTGCTGGCCGTCGTTGGCAGCCTCGCGGGCGCGCTCGCGGGAGTCGGCTACGCGCAGGCCGTGCTCGCCGGCCTGGACTCGCTCTGGCGCGACACCGTGGGGCAGGCGACGCTCACGGCGCACGTCGCGCCCGGCACGCTGGCGCTCGGGGCGGTCGCGGTCGTGATCGCGTCGCTGGCCGCCAGCTGGTGGACGCTGCGCCGCGTCGCCCGACGCCCGGCGGTCGAGCTGCTCGCGACCCGCGGCGAACCCGAGGCGCTCGCGCCCCGAACGGCGGGCCGTCGCCTCAAGACCAGCGCGATCCTCGCTTTGCTCTGCACCGGCGGCGCGGTGTGGACCGTCGCCGGCGCGCCGCCCGCGCGCGCCACCAGCGCCTTCTTCGCCGGCGGCGCGCTCGTGTTGCTCGCAGGGCTGTTCGCGTGCCGCGCCGCGCTGGCGCACCTCGGCGCCGCAAGGGGGCGACCGATCCGATCGGTGACGAGCCTCGCCCTCCGGGGTGCCGGGCGGCGCCCGGGCCGGAGCCTCGCCACCGTCGCGCTGCTCGCCGGCGGCGCCTTCCTGGTGCTGGCGATCCAGGCCAACCGCCTCGCGCCGCCGCGAGACCCGGCGCTCCGCGCGTCGGGGACCGGCGGCTTCGCGCTGTTCGGTCGCTCGACCCTCCCCGTGCTGCGCGACCTCGGCACCGAGGCCGCGCGGGACGCCTACGCGCTCGACGAGCAGGACCTCGAGGGCGTCGACGTCGTGCCGCTGCGCGTCCGCCCCGGCGACGACGCCAGCTGCCAGAACCTCGCGACGGCGCAGAACCCGCAGCTGGTCGGCGTCGCGCCCGCGCCGCTCGCCGAACGGGGCGCGTTCCGGTTCACGCGGACGCTTGACGGCCGCGACGGCAGTTGGCGGCTGCTGGACCTCGACCTCGGTCCGGGCGTCGTGCCGGCGATCGGAGACGGCGGGAGCGTCACGTGGGCGCTGCACAAGCAGGTCGGCGACGCCCTGCGCTATCGCGATGAACGCGGCGCCGAGTTCGACGTCCGCATCGTCGGCACCGTCGCCGACTCGATCCTGCAGGGCAACCTGCTGATCGCCGACCGCCACATGCGCGCGCGCTTCCCGTCGTCGTCGGGCTTTCGGATGTTCCTCGTCGACGCGCCGCCCGCGCGCGCCGAGGCCGTCGCCGCGGACCTGAGCGACGCGCTCGCGGACGTGGGCCTCGAGCTGACCGCAACGGGCGAACGGCTCGCGGCGTTCCAGTCGGTGCAGAACACCTACCTGTCGATCTTCCAGCTGCTCGGCGGCCTCGGCATGCTGCTCGGCACGGTCGGGCTCGGCGTGGTCGTGCTCCGCAACGCCTGGGAGCGCCGCGGCGAGCTGGCGATCACGCGCGCGGTCGGCTTCTCGGAGCGCGACGTGCGGCGGCTGCTCTGGCGCGAGCACGCGCTGCTGCTGGGCCTCGGACTCACCACGGGGCTCGTCGCCGCGCTCGTCGCGGTCTCGCCCGCGCTGCAGCAAGGCCGACCGCTGCCGCTCGCCGCGTCCGCCGGCTGGCTCGTCTTGCTGGCGGCGAGCGGCGCGGTGTGGGTCTGGATCGCCAGCTGCATCTCGCTACGCGGCGGCTTGTTGGACCGCCTGCGCGGCGAGTGACCGCGCGCTCGGCGTTCGTCCCCGACGTCCCACGATCGTTTCTTCTGCAAGCGGGGCGCGGCCAACGGAACCGCGACCGGTAGGCTCTCGCGACCTACCCCACGGCCCCCACACGAGGCATCCATGACGCGACAGCAGATCGCACTCGTCCTTGCGACGTTCTCCCCCGCCTTGACGAGCCAGTCCGCCCAAGAGGCTGAGCAACGCCGCCTGGAGGCGCTGTTCGCGCAGCAGATGTCGGGCTGCACGATGACCGGGCGCTTCACGGTCGACGGCGACACCGCGCCGGCTCAGCCCGACCGCTACACGCTGGGAGAGGTCCGCAAGGTGCGCGACGAGAAGTGGCGCGTCGAGGCCAAGATCGAGTACGGCGACAAGTCCGCCACCGTGCCGCTGACGGTCGACGTACTCTGGGCCGGTGAGACACCGATGATCCAGGTCAGCAACCTGACCGTACCGACGCTGGGGACCTACAGCGCGCGGGTGCTGGTCGACGGCGAGCGCTACGCCGGGACTTGGTCGGGCAAGCGCCACGGCGGCCAGATGTTCGGCGGGATCGAGGCGCCGGCTGCGCCGCAGGAGCTCGGTCGGGAGACGCCTGCCGACTGGTCCGG
>CAZTQF010000422.1:0-3500 GCA_964615255.1 uncultured candidatus Brocadiaceae bacterium
GGCGACGGCTGCCAGATCGCCGGCTCCGTCGCGCTCCTCGGCGATCGCGCCTACTTCGGCCACTACGGCAACGAGTTCCTCCGCGTCGACCTCGACACCGGCGAGGTCGAGTGGCGCTACGGCGGCGGCCGCCAGGGTTTCTGTTCGTCACCGGCCGTCGACGCCGAGCGCGTCGTGTTCGGCGGCCGCGACCGCCACCTCCACTGTGCTGCGCGCGCGGACGGGGCGCCGCTCTGGACGTTCCGCACCCGCCGCAAGGTCGACGCCTCTCCCGTCCTCTGCGGCGACAAGGTCGTGTTCGGCTCCGGCGACGGGCGCGTTTACCTGCTGCGAACGACAGACGGTGCGCTGCTCTGGAGCTACGACGTCGGCAAGCCGATCTACTCGTCGCCGGCGGTCGTGGACGACCGCGTCGTGATCGGCGCCGGCGACGGGCGGGTCTACGCCTTCGCGACGCCGACGGGAGGCCGCTGAGCGAGCGTGCGGTTCACCCTGCTGACTCCCGGCACCGGCCACTTCTATTGCGGCAGTTGCCTACGTGACGACGCGCTGGGACGCGCGCTGCGCGGCCTCGGGCACGAGGCCGACGTCGTGCCGCTCTACCTGCCGCTGGTGCTGGAGCGCGACGAAGCGTCCACAGCGCAGGTCCAGATGGGCGGCATCAACGTCTACCTGCAGCAAAAGGCGCGCGCGTTCGGGTGGCTGCCGCGCTGGGTGCGAAACCTGCTCGACAGTCCGCGCCTGCTCCGCTGGGCGGCCCGCCGCGGCAACATGACGGCGGCGCACGAGCTGGGCGAGCTGGCGACCTCGATCCTCTGCGGCGAAGACGGCCGCCAGCGGCAGGAGATCGACAAGCTCGTCACGTGGCTGCGATCGCAGCCACGCCCCGACGTCGTGATCGTGTCGAACGCGATGCTCGTCGGCGTGGTGCGGCGACTCCGCGAGGCGCTCGAGGTGCCGGTCGTCGTCACGCTGCAGGGCGAGGTGCCGTTCCTGGACGCGCTGCCAGAGCCCTTCTGCCGAGAGGCCTACGCGTCGCTGCGCGCGCGCGCGCTCGAGGCCGACGCGCTCATCGCGGTGAGCGCCTCGTATCGCGACGAGGTCCAGGCGCGCCTCGACCTCCCCGACGAGCTCTTCCACGTCGTCCACAACGGCATCGAGGTCGAAGACTTCGGGGCGGCAGCGACGAGCAGACCTGACGCTCCGACGATCGGCTTCCTCGCGCGCATGTGCGCCGACAAGGGGCTGGACACGCTGGTCGACGCGTTCCTGCTGCTCAAGGCGCGCGGCGGGCAGCCCTCGCTGCGCCTGCGGGTCGCGGGCGTGCAGCTCCAGGAGGACGGCCCCTTCGTCGACGCGCTGCGCGACCGGATCGCGCGCGCGGGTCACACAGCCGACGTCGACTTCCTGCCCAACATCTCGCGCGACGACAAGGTGGCGTTCCTGCACACGCTGACCGCGCTGTCTGTGCCTGCCCGATACGGCGAGTCGTTCGGCCTCTACCTGCTCGAGGCGATGGCGGCGGGGGTCCCGGTCGTGCAGCCACGGACCGCCGCGTTCCCCGAGATCCTGGCGGCGACCGGAGGCGGACTCCTCTGCGAGCCCGAGCAGCCTGCCGCGCTCGCCGAAGGGCTCGAGGCGCTGCTGGTCGACCCCGACCGCGCGACCGCGCTCGGCGCGCGCGGCCAGCAGGCCGTGCGCGAGCGCTTCAGCTCACACCAGATGGCGGCGCGGGTCGCCGACATCTGCAGCGCGCTCGGGCCGGCGCGTCCTGACTGAGCAGGCTTGCGCCCTGCCCCCTGTTTTCGAGAGACTCCCTGCATGCAGACCTGGATCCTGTTCGCGCTCCTGACCGTCGCGTCGTGGGGCATCTACGGCGTGCTGCTGCACGCGGGCCAGGTCGCCATGGGCGACCCGCAGAACGGCCGCTACAAGGCGTTCTTCTGGGTCGGCATCGCCTACTTCCTGATCGCCGTGCTGGCGCCGGCGGCGATGCTGCTCGCCGCCAAGGCCTCCTGGTCGATGCCCAGCAAGGCCGTCTGGCTGTCGCTGCTCGCAGGCACCATGGGCGCCGTCGGCGCGTTCGGTGCGCTGCTCGCGTTCGGCGCCAAGGGCCACCCGGCCGCGGTCATGTCGATCATCTTCGCCGGCGCGCCGGTCGTGAACGCCTGCGTCGCGCTCAGCCTGCACCCGCCCGCCGGCGGCTGGTCCAAGCTCGACTGGCGCTTCCTGCTGGGGATCGCGCTCGCCGCCACGGGCGGGCTCCTCGTCAGCCTCTACAAGCCGGCGCCCGCCGGCGCGGCGCCGCCCGCAGGCCAGACCACGCCGAGATGACCCCGCCGCTGGTCGCGCTGCGCGCCGTCACGCGTCGCTTCGGCGCGGCGACCGAGGTGCTCCGGGGCGTCGACCTCGACGTCGCGGACCGCGACACCCTGGCCGTGCTCGGGCCTTCGGGCAGCGGCAAGAGCACGCTGCTGCACGTCCTCGGCGGACTCTTGCCACCGGACAGCGGGTCCGTGCGCTTCGCCGGGCGTGACCTCGCGACGATGTCGGCAGCCGAGCGCGCCGCGCTGCGCAACCAAGAGCTCGGCTTCGTGTTCCAGGCGCACCACCTGCTGCCGCAGTGCTCGGCCTTGGAGAACGTGCTGGTGCCGACGCTCGTCCATCCGGACGGCGGCTTGCGCCGCGACGCCGAGGCGCGCGCGCGCGGGCTGCTCGCCGAGGTGGGCCTGGGCGACCGGCTCCACCACCGACCCTCACAGCTCTCGGGCGGCGAACAGCAGCGGGTGGCCGTCGTGCGCGCGCTGATCAACCGACCGCGGCTGCTGCTCGCGGACGAGCCGACCGGTGCTCTCGACGCCGCGGCGACGGACGCGCTCGGCGACCTGCTCTGCGGCCTCAACGAGCGCCAAGGCGTCGCCGTCGTCCTGGTCACGCACTCTCGGCACCTCGCGGCCCGGATGGGCCGCGTCGAAGCCCTCGAGGAAGGCGTCCTGCGCGCGCGGGCGCCGACCTCGCCGGAACCCGAGGCCGAATGAGCCGCTGGCGCCTGGTCACCCGCAGCCTCGCGCACCACTGGCGCGCCCACGTCGGCGTACTGCTCGGCGTCGCGTGCGCCGCGGCGGTGCTCGTCGGCGCGCTCGTCGTCGGCGACTCCGTGCGCGGCAGCCTGCGCGAGCAAGCGCTGCAGCGCGTCGGGTCGTTCGCCAGCGTGCTGGCCTCCGGGGACCGCTTCGTGACCGACGCCCTGGCCGGCCGCATCGCCGCCGAAGTCGACGCCGTCGTCTGCCCGGTGCTGATGCTCCCGGGCGTCGCCAACCGCAGCCAGGGCGGCGCGCGCGCCGGCATCGTCGACGTCTTCGGCGTCGACGACGGGTTCTTCGCGATGAGCGCGGGCGGCGCCCGCCGCCCGCCGCCGCCGGCAGGCCACGCGCTGCTGAACCGGCGGATCGCCGCGCAGCTCGACGTGAGCGAGCCGACGGCGCGGCGGTTGGTGGCGC
>CAZTQF010000423.1:0-3485 GCA_964615255.1 uncultured candidatus Brocadiaceae bacterium
CGTCGCGGTGCACGTGCCGGTCGAGGCGTGGGAAGACGACGACGACCGCGTGCGCCGCCAGCTCGCGCACCTGCCGGCGCCGGTCGCCGCCGCCGTCGCGCCCGACGCGCAAGGCGTCGAACGGCTGCCGACGATGGTCTTGCTCGACGCAGCCGGCGAGGTGCAGGCGCGCGCTGCGGGGGTTCCGCGGCGTCGCCGGCTGCGGGACGCGATCGACGCGCTCGTCAGGCAAGCGGAGGAGCGCGGCCGTGCGGCGCTCGTGCCCTTCGTGCCGCACGAGACCGAGGGCCGCGGCAGCCTGTCGCCGTCTGCGCTGGCGCACGACGGCGAGCACCTGTGGGTCGCCAGCGCCGCGCAGCGGCGGGTGCTGATGGTCGCGATCGGCGAGGCCGCAGCCGGAGCCGTGGTGCGTGCCTTCGGTTCGGGAGCGTGGGGCAAACAGGACGGCGACGCAGGCACGTGCTCGTTCGCGCTGCCCGCGGCGCTCTGTGCGCACGAGGGCTTCATCGCGGTGGCGGACGAGCAGACGCACACGCTGCGCGCGATCGACGTGGCGCACGAGGAGGTCTCGACCTGGGTCGGGACCGGCCAGTTCGGCGCCGACGACGTCGGCGGCGCCTACGGAACCGACCAGGCGCTCTGCAGTCCGGCGGGCGTCGTCAGCCACGACGGCGGCCTCTACCTCTGCCAGGCGGGCGTCGACCAGCTGTGGCAGGTGGACCCGATGACCGGCGCGGCCATGGCGTGGCTCGGCGGCGCCTATGGCGGCGAAGTGTTCCGCCAGCCGGCTGGCCTGTCGCAGCTCGACGACCAGCTGTGGGTCGCCGAGGCGGGCGCCGGCGCGCTGACCTGCGTGGACCTCGCGCACGTCGAGGTGCGCGGCCGCCGGGAGGGCATGCTCCGGCCGCGCGCGGTCGCGGTGCTCGGGTCACGCGTCTTCGTCGCGGACGCCGCCGGCGGGGTGGTGCTGGAGCGCGTCGACGGCGCGCTCGTGGAGCGCGTCGGGGCCGCGCACGGCCTCGCGGAGCCGGTCGGCCTCGCCGCGGCCGCCGACGGCCGGCTCTACATCGCAGACGTCGCCGCGGACGCCGTGTTCGTCGCGTCGTTCGAGGGCGACGCCGACGGTCCCGTCGACGTCCGGCGGATCGCGTTGACCGGCTTGCCGCAGCCTGCGAGGCTCCGCACCGGGCCCCGCGCCCGGGTCGCGCGGCCGTGCCAGCTCGCGGCCCAGAGCGACGTCACGCTCGAGATCGCCGTCCCCGACGTCGCGGACGGCGAGACCGTCGTGGTCGACGTGGTCGACGAGGCGACCCCCGTGCTCGCGGTCCCGCGCGACACGGTGGTGGAGGCGCGCGCCGGCCGCGTGGAGGTCCTCCTGCCGATCACCGACGGGCTGATCGGCGCCTTGCGCGTGCGGCTGCAGGCCGCCGGGCAGACGACCTGCTACGTGGTCCCGGTCACGGTGGTGGAGGGCGGCGCGACCGTCTGCCGGCTCCAGGTGGACTGACGCGGAATCGGGACATCTGTGGGGAACGCGACGCGGCGCCGTTAGGCCATCCTGGCGCGCTCGACCGCGCTCCCCGCCTGCCCCATGCCCGCACTCCCCGTTTCGGCTCCTCCCCAGAACCCCGACAGCGGCGCGTGGCTGCAGCTCCGCGACGCCTTCGACGGCAGAGCCGACCACGCGCTGACGCTCGCCGCCTACCTGCTCCTGGGCGGCCTGCTGGCCGCCTACGTGCGCGTGCTCTACCGACGCACGAGCCGCAACCCGTCGGCAGACTCGGTGGCGCGCGTGTTCCCGCTGCTGACGCTCGTGACCATCGCGGTGATCTCGGTGGTCAAGTCCTCGCTCTCGCTCTCGCTCGGGCTCGTCGGGGCGCTCTCGATCGTCCGGTTCCGGGCGGCGATCAAGGACCCCGAGGAGCTGGTCTTTCTGTTCCTCTGCATCGGGATCGGGCTGTCGCTCGGCGCAGGTCAGCCCTGGATCTCGATGGTCCTGGTCGGCGTCGCCTCGCTGTTCGTGCTGGTCTTCGAGCGGTTCTTCGCCGGGCGTCGCGCGCCAGAGGCCTTCGTCACGGTCGTCGGCCCTCCGGCGCGCTTCGCATCCGGGGCGGCGGGGACGGCGCTCGCCGCCGTCGAAGGCGTCTGTGACGCGGTGGTCGTGCAGCGCTGCGACGTCGACGGCGACGGCGGCCAGCTCCGCGCGCAGGTCCGGGCCGCGCCGGGCGTGGGGGCAGCAGAGGTGATGCGCCAGCTCCAGGAGCGACTGCCCGACTGTGAGATCTCCTACGTCGACGCCGGGGTGCTCGGGTAGTGCTCGCGCCGCCGCTCGAGCTGCACGACGAGGCGCCCGAGAGGGCCGACCTCGCGCGACGTGGGGAGACCAAGTTTCTGTTCCCGCGTCACGACGTCGCGACCGTGCGTGCGCTGCTGCGGCGCGCGGCGACGCCGATCTCCTACGCCGGCCCGTCCTCGACCGTCCGCAGCGTCTACTTCGACGACCACGCGCTCGGTTGCTGCCGCGCGAACCTGGACGGCCTCGGCCTGCGCCGCAAGTTCCGCGTGCGCTGGTACGACGCTGAGCGGCCGGCGGCCGAAGCGTGGTTCGAGGTCAAGTGGCGGAGAAACCTCGCGACCGGCAAGCAGCGCTTTCGCATCGCGGATGCGAGCGAGTTGTTCCGCCGGCCGCTTTCGGCGTGGCCCGGTCTGCTGCGGCGCGCGGTCCCGGCGCGCGTCGCGCCCGCGCTCGAGGGGATGCAGCAGGCGGTCAACGTCGTCGAGTACCGGCGCGAGCACTTCCTGCTCGGCGACGCGCGGCTGACGCTGGACTACGACCTCTGCTTCTTCCCGCTGATGGGGCGCCGGAGCTTCGCGCTGAGGTTCCCGCAGCGGTCGCCTTCGACCGTGCTCGTCGAGTGCAAGGCGCCGCTGGACGGCCCTGCGCGCGCGCCGCGCGTCCTCCGGCCGCTCGGCGCGCGCGCGACGCGGTTCTCCAAGTATGTGACGGCGTGCCAGCGGCTCGGCTACGTCGCCGAACTCTGACCTGGCGGCTCGCCGAGTTTTCTTGCGACCATGACCCTACGCCCTGCTGTCCTGTTCCTCTTCGTCGCCGCGTGGGCCGCGACCGTCGCGCCTGGCCAGGGCCGACGGGGCCGCCGCGGCCCGCCGTCGCCGGTGCTCGAAGCGCTCGACTTCGACGGCGACGGGGTGCTCTCCGGCGAAGAGATGGACGAAGCCGTGCGCTCGCTGCGCACCCTCGACCGCGACGGAGACGGCAACATCACCGCCGAGGAGCTGCAGCCGCCAGGCGGCGACGAGCGCGGCGGCGGCTTCGGCGGGCCGCCGCCCCAAGGACCGGGCGGCATGTTCGGCGGCGACCCCGTGCTGCGCGCGCTCGACAAGGACGGCGACGGCGAGCTGTTCGAGGACGAGGTCACCGACGCGCCCCGGTCGCTGGACCGGCTCGATCGCGACGACGACGACGT
>CAZTQF010000424.1:0-3483 GCA_964615255.1 uncultured candidatus Brocadiaceae bacterium
GATCCGCTACGTCGACCTGCACGACCCCCACCCCAACACCTATCGCCTGACGATCACCCGCGAGGGCGTCGAACACCGCCTGGTCGCGCTGTCGACCGGCGGCGGGATGATCGAGGTCGTCGAGATCGACGGCTACGCCGTCTCGCTGTTCGGCGACTACGACGTGACCCTGCTGGAGGTCGACGGGGACGGCGCGGCCGCGGCGGCGCAGCTGCAGGAAGTCGCCGACGTCGTGACCACCGCGGGGTCAGACCCGGCGCTGGTCGTCGTCAGCGGCCAGGCGTTCGTCGACGACGCGACCGTCGCCGGGCTCGACGGGGTGCGCCGCGCCCGGACGTTCCGCGCGGTGCTGCCCGTGCGATCCCGCGCGGACCTGTCAGTGCCCTTCCTGCACGCCTCGGAGATGCTCGCCGGGCGGGACCCCAAGACCGGACCGCTGTCGGACTTCGCGCTCGAGTTCGAGCGCGCGCGGGGCGGCCTCGACGACGACGGCGTGTTCGCGCGCATGCGTCACATCTTGCAGATCGTTCGGCAGGGCGTCGCGGACGGGCTCGCGGGCACCGAGTACGCCGACCGCATCCTGCCGCAGCAGAGCCACCGCTTCCGCGAGATGATGGAGCAGGGGCAGCTGCTCGACGGCGGCATGCTCAACCGGGCGGTGCTCTACGTGACCGCGCTGATGGAGACCAAGAGCTCGATGGGCGTGATCGTCGCCGCGCCTACCGCCGGCTCGTGCGCGACGTTCCCGGCGACGTGCCTCGCGGCCGCCGAGTCCGTGCAGGCCGACGAAGAACGCACGCTGCGCGCCATGCTCGCGGCCGGCCTGATCGGCGTCTTCGTCACCACGCGGTCGAGCTTCGCGGCCGAGGTCGGCGGCTGCCAGGCCGAGACCGGGGCGGGCGCGGCGATGGCCGCCGCCGCGCTGGTCGAGCTCGGCGGCGGCACCGCGGCCCAAGCGCTGTCGGCTGCGAGCCACGCGCTGCAGAACGTGCTCGGGCTGATCTGCGACCCGGTCGCCAACCGCGTCGAGGCGCCGTGCCTCGGGCGCAACGTCGCCGGCGCGTCGAACGCGTTCGTCTCCGCCAACATGGCGCTCGCCGGCTACGACCACCTCATCCCGCTCGACGAGGTGCTCGACGCGCACCGCGAGGTGAGCGAGCGCATGGCGCGCGAGCTGCGCTGCACGGCGCTCGGCGGGCTGTCCGTCACGCCGACCAGCAAGGCGATCGAAGCGCAGCTCGCGCAGACCGGCGGCTGCGGCGCGTGCGAGGACGGAGCGGGCGGCTAAGCTGCGCGCCATGCGCGTCCGACCGTTCTGCTGCCGCCTCGCCCCGCTGCTCCTGTTCGCCGCCTGCGCAGCACCTGTCGGCGGCTGGCCGCAGGGGTCCGGCCCCAGCGGGGACTGGAGCGCCGTGGGCGCGGCGCCGCCGTTGGCGTTCAGCGGCGCGACCGGGGAGAACGTGCGCTGGCGGACCCCGCTCCCAGAGACGGGGCAAGGCGGCATCGCCGTGCAGGGCGGCCGCGTCTTCGTCGCGACCATGGCGCCGTGGACCGGTGATGGGCTCGACGCAGCCGACGCGAAGAAGTTCGCCCACGCGACGGAGAAGCGCGCCGTCGTCGGCAAGCACATCGACGCGCACTGCCTCGACGCCGAGACCGGCGAGCTCTTGTGGACGCGCCGTGTCGAGGGCGCGGTCCCGTCGATCTACAGCTACCCGTTCTCGGACGCGACCAGCGCGTCGCCGTGCGCCGACGACCGACACGTCTGGTTCACCAACGGCGGCGGCGCGGTGACCTGCTTCACGCACGGCGGCGAGGTGGTCTGGACCCGGCGCTTCACGCCCACCTTCGACGGCCCCTTCAACAAGCAGTTCGAGCCGTTCCTCGTCGACGACCCCGCGCGCGGCGCCGGCGCGAAGACGTTCGTGCACATGGAGCCGTTCGCGGCCCAGGGTCGCGACCAGGCGTGGAACCTGCTCGTCGGCCTCGACGCGCGCACCGGCGAAGAGCTGTGGCGCAGCGAGGACGCGTTGACGCACTACAACGCGCCGACGCTGGTGCAGTCGGTCCACGGCCCGTGCGCGCTGCACGCGCGGGGTGGCCCGCACGCGGTGCCGGAGCGTCCGGTCGGCCTGTCGCTGACGCGACTCACCGGCGCGGACGCCGGCGCGCGCGTCTGGCGCTACGAGGATCCGCGCGGCAACCACGAGGCCGCGCTGCAGACGATGGCCGCCGACGCGCGCTACGCGTACTGGCTGCTCAAGCAGCCGCGCAACCTCCTCGTCGTGCTCGACGTGGCGACCGGCGAGCCAGTCCGCGAGATCTCGCTGACCGAAGGGGTGAGGCTGCAAGAGGCGCCGGTCGACGGCCCGCGCGACGCCGTCGTCACGACCCTCGACAAGGGCGTGTTCCCGGTCCGCTACTCCATGCACGCAGCTGGCGGCCGCCTCTACTTCCAGTGCTACGCCAAGGCCTGGGGCAAGCCGACGCTCGGCGCGCCGTGGTGCGTCGCGGCGGTCGACCCCGCCGCGCCAGCCGGCGCGCCCGCGGTCCGCTACCGCGAGCTGCCGACCAGCCGCGACGCCGAGTCCGGCGCCTTGCGCTGGCGCGAGACGCTGTCGGCGAAGGCCGTCAACAGCCGCGGCGAGGAGGTCACCGGCGACAAGCGCAGCCGCTGGGACGGCTGGGACTGGGTCTTCAACGGCTCGCCGACCCGCGTCAACGACCACCTCTACTTCACGATGGCGACCGGCACGGTCTACGTCGTCGACGTGGGCGACGACCGCGGCCCGACGCTGCTGGCCCTCAACGACCTCGGACCGATCGGCGAGACCTGGACCGCCAACTCGGTCAGCTACGCCGCGGGGCGCCTGTTCCACCGCACGGCGCGCGAGCTGCTCTGCATCGGCCGACGCTAGGTCGCGTCGGCGGCGAGCTGCTGCAGCAGCCGCGCGGGGTCGTCGTCGACGCGCAGCATCGCCCGGATCGGCGCCCGCACGAAGCCGTCCTCGACCGCCTGGTCGAGCCAGGCCAGGAGACCGTCGTAGTAGCCGCCGACGTTGAGCAGCCCGATGGGCTTGTCGTGGTAGCGAAGCTGCCGCCACGTCCAGATCTCGAACAGCTCCTCGAGGCTCCCCAGGCCGCCGGGCAGGACGAGGAACGCGTCGGCCCGCGCCGCCATCATCGACTTGCGCGCGTGCATGTCCGCGGTGACGTGCTGCTCGGTCAGGCCCAGGTGGGCGACCTCGGCCTGCACCAGCGTCTCGGGGATGACGCCGACCACCCGGCCTCCTGCCGCCAGCACGCCGTCGGCGAGCGCGCCCATCAGGCCGACGCTGGCGCCGCCGTAGACCAGCTGCAGGCCCGCAGCGCCGATGGCCGCCGCGGTCGCGCGCGCCGCGGCGAGGTGCTGGGGATCGCGGCCGGGCTGCGAACCGCAGTAGACGCAGATCGAACGGAGCGTGGACACGCGAGCACGTGACG